>JBAVPP010000311.1:0-1851 GCA_049693175.1 Gallionella sp.
GCTACTATGTGCATAGCGAACCAGAAGCGGTCGAACACAACAAACATTTTGGCCTGACTAATTTGACTCCCGGTGTGTTCACGCCTTGGGAAAATATCGAACAAGGTTCCGATTTGTTGTTCTACGAAGGCCTGCACGGCTTGGCAAAAGACGAAGCCAAAGGCATAGACGCAGGTCGCTATGTTGATTTGGGTATCGGTGTCGTGCCGGTGGTCAATTTGGAATGGATACAAAAAATCCACCGCGACAAAGCGGAACGCGGCTATTCGGCAGAAGCAACGGTTGATACCATCATGCGTCGTATGCCGGACTACATTAAATTCATCACGCCACAATTCTCGCGCACCCACATCAACTTCCAACGCGTGGCGACAGTGGATACATCCAACCCTTTTATCGCACGCGACATTCCAACACCGGACGAAAGTTTTGTAGTGTGCCGCTTCCGCGACCCTAAAGGCGTGGACTTCCCTTACATGCTGAACATGATTCCTAACTCCTTTATGTCGCGCGCCAATACCTTGGTTGTGCCCGGCGGCAAAATGAGTCACGCGATGGAAATCATCCTCGCACCTGTCATGCATGACATGATTGCGAACAAGAAAAAGTAATCTCTAGTTCGACAAAATGAAAAGGGTAGTGATTGCAAAATCACTACCCTTTTTTCTTGCCCTATGCCAGCGCGAGCGAAGGGCTGGCTACGCATGGTAAAATCCGCGCTCATTTTTTGAGCCATTCTTTACATGAAACCAACTCTTCACCCGATAGAACAACTTATCCAACAACGCATCCTGATTTTGGATGGCGCGATGGGCACCATGATACAGCGTTACAAACTCACCGAAGCAGACTATCGCGGCGCGCGTTTCGCCGACTGGCATCGTGACCTCAAGGGCAACAACGATCTGCTGGTCATCACCAAACCCGAAGTTATCAAAGCCATACACAGCGAGTATTTGGCTGCGGGTGCGGACATCATCGAGACCAACACTTTCGGCGCGAATGCGACCACGCTGAAAGCCTATGGCATGGAGTCGCTGAACTACGAATTGAATGTTGCCGGTGCGCGTGTGGCACGCGAGGCATGTGATGCATTTTCCTCCGCCGACAAACCGCGCTTCGTCGCGGGCGTACTCGGTCCGACCGACAAAACCGCCACGATTTCGCCCGACGTGAACGACCCGGCAGCGCGCAATGTGAGCTTCGACCAATTGGTAAACGATTACGCCGAAGCCACGCGCGGTTTGATGGACGGCGGTTCGGATTTAATTCTCATCGAAACCATCTTCGATACGCTGAATGCCAAGGCGGCAATTTTTGCGGTGCAGCAAGTTTTTACCGAACGAAATTCGTCGCTCCCAATAATGATTTCCGGCACGATTACTGATGCATCGGGAAGAACTTTAACAGGGCAAGTGACCGAAGCGTTTTACAATTCGCTGGCACACGCCAACCCGATTTCCATCGGTCTGAATTGCGCCTTGGGTGCGGAGGAATTACGCCAGTATGTGCAAGAATTATCGCGCGTCGCCAACTGTTATGTAAGCGCGCATCCCAATGCCGGCCTGCCCAATCCGCTGGCGGAAACCGGCTATGACGACACGCCGGAAAATATGGCGGGACACATCAAAGAATGGGCGGCGAGCGGATTTTTGAACATCATCGGCGGCTGTTGCGGCACGTCGCCCGCGTTTATCAAAGCCATCGCGGAAGCGGTCAAAGAATACGCGCCGCGCAAGATTCCAAGCAATCCGATTGAGTGTCGCTTGTCCGGTTTAGAGCCGTTCAACATCAGCGATGAATCGCTGTTCGTCAATGTCGGCGAGCGTTGCAACGTGACCGGCTCGGCAA
>JBAVPP010000312.1:0-6991 GCA_049693175.1 Gallionella sp.
AAATCTTACAGTTCACGCTTGTTAGTCGGCACGGGAAAATATAAAGATTTCACCGAGACGCGCGCGGCGTTGGATGCCAGCGGCGCGGAAATCGTGACGGTGGCAATCCGCCGCACCAACCTCGGACAAAACGCTAACGAGCCGAATTTGCTCGATGCCGTGCCGATGAATAAGTTTACTTATTTGCCTAACACGGCGGGCTGTTATTCCGCCGACGATGCGGTGCGCACGCTGCGTTTGGCGCGTGAATTATTGGATGGTCATTCGCTGGTGAAATTGGAAGTGTTGGGCGATGCGCAATCGCTGTATCCCAATGTCATCGAAACCCTCGCTGCCGCTAAAACGCTGGTGGCAGAAGGCTTTCAGGTAATGGTCTACACCTCGGACGATCCTATCATCGCCAAACAATTAGAAGACATCGGCTGCGTCGCCATCATGCCGCTGGCATCGTTAATCGGTTCGGGCATGGGCATTTTGAATCCGTGGAATTTGCAACTCATCATGGATAGAGTCAGCGTTCCCGTCATCGTCGATGCGGGCGTGGGCACGGCATCGGATGCGGCGATTGCGATGGAACTCGGCTGCGCGGGTGTGCTGATGAACACCGCCATCGCGGGTGCAAAGAATCCGGTGCTAATGGCGAGTGCGATGAATAAAGCCGTGCAAGCCGGACGCGAGGCTTTTCTCGCCGGACGTATGCCCAAAAAACTTTACAGTGCCAGCCCAAGTTCGCCAACTGGCGGCATGATAGGCAAAGCGTAATCTACTGACGAACTACTGATTGATTCGAGTCCGGATATACAGTTCTTCCACTTTCGTTCTTGCCCACGCTGTTCGGCGCAAAAATTTCAGGCTGGATTTGACGCTGGGATCATGGCTGAAGCAGCGCACGGGCACAGCTTCAGCCATCGCCGCCCAGCCCAGTTTTTCGGAAAGTTGTGTGACCATCATTTCCAAGGTCACGCCATCCAGACTAGGTCGTGACACATTCACAGCAACACCCGCCAGCCTATCAGCACATATCGTTCTAATACGAACAATAATCCAAACACGGCGAACAGCAGTATGCTGAACCGCACCACTTGCCAAGCAAAATTGTAGTAGCGCACGTCGCGGCTAAATACATACATACCGCCGCTGAGGACAATCAACAAAACCACGACGACCAGGAACATGCGCAGAATTAGCATGAGAGCTCCCTAAAATTAGCTTATTGTCGGAACGAGCTTACTCCTGTCTCAATCACGCGGTCTGTAATTGCAAGCGCAAGAACGCGGGAGCTTGTTCGGGCGTATCAAAGGTGACGTATTCCCACGCCTCGGCATCGGCGAGCATCTCGCGCAACAGCGCGTTGTTCAGCGCATGACCCGACTTGAAACCGGAGAACGCACCAATGACAGGATGACCACTCATGTACAAATCGCCGATGGCATCCAGCACTTTGTGTTTGACGAACTCATCCTCGAAGCGCAGACCATCGGGATTCAGCACGCGATATTCATCCATGACAATGGCATTATCCAAACTGCCACCCAACGCCAGACCTTGCGCGCGCATATATTCCACGTCCTGCATAAAACCAAAAGTGCGCGCACGGCTAATCTCGCGCACATACGAATCCACGCCCAAATCGACCACGACATGCTGCTTGGCATTGGCAAAAACCGGATGCGGGAAATTGATGGTGAAAGTGAGTTTACATCCGTCGTAAGGATCGAAGCGCACCCACTTGTCGCCCTGTTTTACTTCCACTGTTTTTTTCACGCGTACAAATTTTTTCGCCGCCGTTTGTTCAACGATACCAGACGATTGCAGCAAGAAAATAAACGTGCCCGCACTGCCATCCATGATGGGCACTTCCGCGCTGTCCAAGTCGATGTAGATATTGTCCACGCCCAGGCCGGACAAGGCCGACATGAGATGTTCGACCGTCGCCACGCGCACGCCGTTTTGTTCCATACAAGTGGACAAGCGCGTGTCATGCACCAGCTCCGCTGACACACGGATTTGCTCGGCTGGTTTTTTGTCGACGCGACAAAACACGATGCCGGTATTCGCCGGGGCGGGACGCAATCCCAGCGTGACTTTTTCGCCGCTGTGCAAGCCGACTCCGGTCACTTTCACCGAGTTTTTGATGGTGCGTTGCTTAACCATTTTATGTTTCAATCAGCAAAAATAATGGACGGATTTTAACATTAGGATTTGGGATGTGGGACTTAGTAAAACCAATGCACTGATTCTAACTAAATCCAAAATCCTAATTCCCCAATCCTGCTTTTCTCAGTCCGCCTGCTTGCGCAAAAACGTCGGAATGTCGAAGGTATCCACACCTGATTTTTCCATCGCTTCCACTTGCTCACGCCGACCGGAACGGAAAGTGGTTGGCGTATCGAGTTCTTTGTAATTGACGCTGTTCGCAACGGGCTGATTATCTGTACCGGTGCGCTGATAAGTTTCCTCGCGATACACGACTTCTGGTTTGGGTTGACGGCGTGCCATCGGCATACCCAGACCGGTTGCCACCACAGTCACGCGCAAGCCGTCACCCATCGTATCGTCGAACACCGAACCAACAATCACCGTCGCTTCTTCGGCGGCGAATTGCACGCATTCCATCACGTCGTCGATCTCTTTCAGTTTAAGTGCGCTGGATGAAGTGATGTTGACCAGCACGCCGCGCGCACCGGACATATTCATGTCTTCCAACAAGGGACTGGCAATGGCGCGTTCTGCCGCGACCCGCGCACGATCCACACCGGTGGCAATCGCCGAACCCATCATGGCCATGCCGTTTTCCGACATCACCGTGCGCACATCGGCGAAATCGACGTTGATCAAACCGGGTACATTGATGACTTCCGCGATGCCCGCGACCGCGCCTTGCAACACGCCGTTCGCCGCTTTGAAGGCTTCGGGAACAGTCACATCCGCACCCAACACTTCCATCAGCTTTGCGTTCGGCACAATGATGAGCGAATCCACAAATTCGCTCAAGGCTTCGATACCGGCTTTCGCGTAACGCATACGATTGCCTTCGTAGGTGAACGGTTTGGTCACCACCGCGACGGTGAGGATGTCCATCTCTTTGGCGATTTGCGCGACGATAGGCGCGGCACCCGTACCTGTTCCGCCCCCCATACCAGCGGTGATGAACACCATGTTCGCGCCACTAATCATTTCTTTGATGCGCTCGCGATCTTCCTCGGCAGCCGCTTGTCCGACCGAAGGTTTCGCACCCGCCCCCAGACCTTTGGTGATGGTCGAGCCGATTTGCAACTGGGTTTTCGCTTTGCTGCGTTTGAGTGCTTGCGCGTCGGTGTTGATAACGATGAACTCCACGCCCTGCACGCCCTGTTCGATCATGTGATCGACTGCATTGCCACCACATCCACCCACACCGATTACTTTGATGACTGCATCCTGAGATTGTGCTTCCATGATTTCAAACATTATCGTCTCCTTAAAAATTTACAACAAAATTAACCCTGAACTTCAACCCTGAAACTTTACGTTTTACATCCCAACTACATTGCTAAAAATTCCCCTGGAACCATGCTTTCATTTTTGCCAACACATCGCTAAACGAATTCGTATGCATACGCGTCTCCTCTTTGCGTTGATGGTGTTCCACGCCATACAGCAACAGCCCCACACAGGTGGACATACGCGGTGTCTTCACCACATCCGATAGTCCGCCCACATATTTCGGTATGCCCAGTCGCACCGGCAGATGGAATATTTCCTCACCCAATTCGACCATGCCTTGCATGGCACTGCTGCCGCCGGTGATGACAATGCCGGATGCCAGCAACTCCTCAAATCCGCTGCGGCGCAACTCGGCTTGCACCAGCGAATACAATTCTTCCACGCGCGGTTCGATCACCTCCGCCAGCGTTTGACGCGATAACATGCGCGGCCCGCGCTCGCCCACGCCCGGCACTTCGATTTCTCCCGTATCCGCCAACTGGCGCAACGCGCAACCGTGTTTGACTTTGATGTCTTCGGCATCCTGCGTCGGCGTGCGCAACGCCATCGCGATGTCGTTGGTGATCTGGTCGCCTGCAATCGGAATCACGGCGGTGTGGCGTATCGCGCCGCCGGTAAATACCGCAATGTCAGTCGTGCCGCCGCCGATGTCCACGATGCACACGCCCAATTCTTTTTCGTCTTCTTCCAGAATCGCTTTGCTCGATGCCAGCGGTTGCAAAATCAATTCGTTCACTTCCAAGCCGCAGCGGTGTATGCATTTCATAATGTTCTGCACCGCCGCTACCGCACCGCTAACGATATGCACTTCCACATCCAAGCGCATACCGCTCATGCCCAACGGTTTTTTGATGCCGTCTTGACCGTCTATGCTGTATTCCTGTTCCAACACATGCAGGATCTGCTGGTCGCCCGGCAAGCTGATGGACTGCGCGGTTTCGATGACGCGATCGATGTCCGCCTGCGCCACTTCTTTTTCTTTGATTTTCACCATGCCGCGCGAATTGGTGCTGCGGATATGGCTGCCCGCGATACCGGTATACACCTCGTGTATCTGGCAATCCGCCATGAGCTGCGCCTCTTCCAGCGCGCGCTCAATCGCCGACACCGTCGCGTCGATATTCACCACCATGCCTTTTTTCATGCCCGATGATTGGTGCATACCCATGCCGATGATTTCCAACATACCGTCGGCTTTTACCTCGCCGACGATGGCGACTATCTTGGACGTGCCGATGTCCAAACCCACCACCAGATTTTTGTTTTCTTTATTTCTACTCATCGCTTGCTCTCCGCTGCTCGCTGATTAACTTTGCCTACTGGAACTACTCACTGCGAATCCATTGCGATAACGCAAATCCACAGTCTTCACCGCATCCTGCATCGCGGCAAGGCTGTAGGGATACACCGTTACAAACCTCGCCAACCGCTCTTGCATTTGCTCACTGCCCAACTCCAACACCATGCCGTTGTTCAATTTCAACTGCCATGAGTGGCGCGGCGATTCGGCAATCTGCGTTGCCTGCAAATGCACTTTGGCTAACTGCTCATTGCATTGTGCATATTGCTGTGCCACCAATTCGGACTCGCCGGGCTGTCCGATAAAATTCGGCATGATGTGCGTGCTATCCACTTCCGCACTGAACACTTCACCCTGCTGATTCACCAAATCGTCGTTGTTCCAACGCGCCATCGCCTGATGTTCTTCCAAAGCAATTGCCAAGCGATCTGGAAATTCACGACGTATTTCCACGCGTCTCACCCAAGGCAATTTTTCTATCTCCATTCGCAACTGTTCGATGTCCACAGTAAAAAAATTTCCATGCACTTTTTCCCGCACCACTTGCAGCACATCCAACTCATCCACCTGCACGGGAGCGGCACTCAATCGCACGCTATGCAAGGGCAGCAACGTCGGCAGATGTACCAGATAATGTGCCGCGCCATACACCATCAACAGCACACTCACCACGAACATCGCGGTGCTGGTATTGCGCAACAGTGCGGGGTTATCCCACATGCGCCAACTCCAAAACTTTCACCACCAATTGCTCGAAACTGATGCCCGCCTGACGCGCCGCCATCGGCACTAAACTGTGGTCGGTCATGCCCGGCGAAGTGTTGGCTTCCAGCACATAAGGCTGACCGGTTTCGCTCATCAGAAAATCCACGCGCCCCCAACCTTGCCCGCCGATAAGCGCGAACGCTTGTTGTGCCAATCTTTGCATCTCGGTTTCTTGCGTGGCACTCAGCCCGCATGGGCACAAGTAGCGCGTGTCGTCGCGCAAGTATTTCGCCTCGTAATCGTAGAACTCATTGGCAGGAACAATACGAATAACGGGCAGTGCCACATCACCCAAAATCGCAGCGGTATATTCGCCGCCACCGACAAAACTTTCCGCCATCACTAACGTGTCATGCTTGACCGCTTCCGAATATGCCGCCGCCAAACCAGCTACTGTTTTGACTTTGCTAATGCCGACACTCGAACCTTCGCACGCGGGTTTTACAAACAGCGGCAAGCCTAAATTTTTCACCACCGCAGCCGCATCGAAGCCCGCTTCCAACATTTGGTATTTCGGTATCGGCAGCCCCGCCGCGCTCCACACCAATTTGCTGCGCCATTTATCCATGCCGAGTGCGGATGCCATCACGCCGCTACCGGTATAAGGAATCCCCATCAACTCCAGCGCGCCTTGCACCGTGCCGTCCTCGCCATAACGTCCGTGCAACGCGATGAACGCGCGGTCATAACCTTGATTTTTTAGTTCTTGCAAATCACGCTCCGCCGGATCGAAAGCGTGCGCATCCACGCCGCTGCGCAACAACGCCGCCAACACCGCCGCACCACTTTTCAACGACACTTCACGCTCGGCGGATTTACCACCGAACAACACGGCGACCTTTCCAAATCGAGAAGGGGCAAGGGAGAAGGGGGAAGGGTTGGTGTCGTTCATTTCATTTTTGCTCATGCTGCTTCTCCGATGATTCTCACTTCAGGATGCAATTCCACCCCGGTCTGTGCCGCGACAATTTCGCGCACTTCCTTAATTATATTTTCTATATCGGCAGCACTCGCGCCACCCGTGTTCACAATAAAATTCGCGTGTTTTTCCGACACCTGCGCACCACCGATTTGCTTGCCTTTCAATCCGCAACTTTCTATCAATCGCGCCGCATGATTGCCCACCGGATTGCGGAATACCGAACCCGCATTCGGCAAATTCAAGGGCTGCGACGCGATGCGTTTGCCCAATAATTCTTTGATTGCACGACGCTCAACTTCACCGTCACCGCTGGCAAAATTTAGCGTGGCGGAGACGAACAATTCTTCATTGGGAAGGGAGAAGGGAGAAGGGAGAAGGGTATGTACCTTCAGCGCAGCGGAATCTCCCTTCCCTCTTCTCTCTTCCCCCTTCACACTCACAGAGCGATACCCAATTTCATAATCCCGCGCCGTGCGTTCCAGCAATTCACCACCGCGCGTCAGCACTTGCACGTGCTC
>JBAVPP010000313.1:0-8377 GCA_049693175.1 Gallionella sp.
GGCGAAAACTAGGGTGATGAACCATGTTAGATAAGCTCATCACCTTCGCGCTGCAACAGCGCGTGTTCGTTCTGAGTGCCAGCTTGGTGCTGGTTATTTTCGGCTGGTATGCTTGGACGAATCTGCCCATCGAGGCATTTCCAGACGTGCAGGACGTGCAGGTGCAAGTGGTGACGCAGGCACTCGGTCTTGCACCCGAAGAAATTGAGCGCAGCGTGACTTTGCCGATTGAGCGCGAGATGAGCGGTGTGCCGCGCATGACCCAGCTGCGCTCGGTTTCCATCACCGGTTTGTCCATCGTCACGCTGACTTTTTCGGATAACACCGACGATTATTTTGCCCGTCAGCAGGTATTGGAAAAATTACAAAATGTCACCTTGCCTAACGGCATACAACCCGGCATCGCGCCCTTGTCCAACGCGGTCGGCGAGGTTTATCGTTATGTGATCGATGCACCCGCCGAGATGCCGATACAAGATGTGCGCGTGTTGCAAGATTGGGTGTTGCGCCCCGCCATACGCACTGTGCCGGGCGTGGCGGATGTCAACGATTTCGGCGGCGTGATCAAAGAGTATCAGGTTCACGTCAACCCTTTCCTGATGCGTAAATTCAACGTCACGCTGGATCAGGTCTCGCAAGCGTTGACCAACAATAGTGCCAACAGCGGCGGCGGCATTATGCGGCGCGGCGACGAGGCGTTGGTGATACGCGGCATCGGTCTGTTCCAATCTTTGGATGACATCGGTCGCGTCGCCATCACCACGCAGAACGGCAGGCCGATACTGGTCAGCGATGTGGCAAAAGTCGCCATCGGCCCGCGCCCACTTTCCGGCATCGTGGCGTTCAACGAACATGACAATGTGGTGCAAGGCATTGTGCTAATGACCAAGGGGCAGAACGCCACCAAGGTCGTCGAAGGTATCAAGGCCAAGCTCGCGGAAATACAACACAAGCTGCCGCCCAAGGTGAAGATTGTGCCGTACTACGACCGTACCGATTTGGTCAAACATACCGTACACACCGTGGTGGAAAATCTGCTGGTGGGTGCGTTTTTGGTGGTCGCAATTCTGGTGATTTTTCTGCGCAACTGGCAAGCGGCATTGGCGGTGGCAGTGGTCATTCCACTGTCGCTACTGTTCGCTTTTGTGCTGATGGACACGCGCGGCGTATCGGCGAATCTCATCTCGTTGGGCGGCGTGGACTTCGGTATCATCATCGACAGCGCGGTGGTATTGGTCGAAGCCTTGATGGTCAAACTTGCGCTCGGCAATCCGGCGCAAAACGCGCAACATGCCAATTACTCTTGGCGCGTGCACACCTTGAAAAACACCGCGCTGGAATTGGGCCGCCCCATCCTGTTTTCCAAAGCCATCATCATTCTCGCCTTCCTGCCGATTTTCACGTTCCAGCGCGTCGAGGGCAAGATATTTTCACCCATGGCATTCACGCTGACCTTCGCTTTGTTGGGCGCGATTTTATTGACGCTGACGCTGGTGCCGGTGCTGGTAAGTTACGCGATGAAGAACGGCGATCTCGCGGAAAAACACAGTAGCTGGATGAGCGCGCTACAGCAAAATTATCGCCGCTTATTGGAGTGGGCCACATCGCGGCGCAAGCCTATCGTGACGGTTTCGGTGGTGTTGCTGGCAATCACGCTGTTGCTTTCGCCGCGTCTGGGTAGCGAGTTTTTGCCCAAGCTGGATGAGGGAAATATTTGGCTGACCATCACGCTGCCGCCTTCCACGGCAATCGAAAAAACCAAAGAAATCGAACGCCAGGTGCGCAAGATTTTGAACGATTATCCCGAAGTCAATAACGTTACCACCCAGGTGGGACGACCCGATGACGGCACTGATCCGAAAGGCGTGAACAATCTGGAAATCATGGCGGATTTGAATCCCAAAGACACGTGGAAATTCGCCGACAAGGACGCGCTAATCACCGACATGGAAAAAAAGATACACGCCATACCCGGTGTGCCGACCAATTTTTCGCAAGTCATCGAGGATAATTTGGAAGGGGCGTTGTCTGGCGTGAAAGGCGAAATCGCGGTAAAAATTTACGGTCCCGATTTGGAAATTCTGGAAGACAAGAGCGAGCAAATCGCCAATGTGCTGCGCGGCATACGCGGCGCAACCGACGTGGCGGCGATTAAAATTGGCGGGCAAAGCGAGCTCAATATCGTGATGAACCGCGAGCAAATGTCGCGTTACGGCATCAATGTTTCCGACGTGAACAATGTCATCCAGACCGCGCTGGGCGGCAATACCGTGAACTCGTTTTTCGATGGCGACAAACGTTTCGACGTAACCTTGCGCTTGGAAGAAAGTTATCGTGATGCGGTGGATGATGTCGCCGATTTGCAAGTCAATTTGCCAAATGGCAATGGCGCGACTATTCCGCTGGGCGAAATCGCCAAGGTCGAAATCAAACAAGGCGCGGGGCGTATCGGTCGTGAGAATGGCGGTCGCCTGGTCGCGGTGAAAGCCAATCTGATTGGCCGCGACCAGGGTGGATTTGTCGCGGAGGCCATGCAAGCTGTGCAAGACCAAGTCAAACTGCCGCCCGGTTACAACATCACTTGGGGCGGGCAATTCGAGAACCAGCAACGCGCCATCGCGCGTCTGAAAATCATCGTGCCACTGTCGGTGTTAATGATATTCGTGCTGCTGTTCTGGGCGTTCCGTTCCATGATGAAAGCCTTGCTGGTGATGCTCATGGTGCCATTTACACTCATCGGCGGTTTGGCGGGATTGGGTTTGTCAGGCTTACATCTATCGGTGTCAGCGGCAGTGGGCTTTATTGCGGTGGCGGGTATTTCGGTGCAAAACGGCGTGATTATGGTTGAGCAATTTATGGAGATCATGCTTAAGGGCAAAGGTCTACAAGAGGCGGTGATGGAAGGTGCGGTGCAACGTCTACGCCCGATTCTGATGACCGCATTGATGGCGGGACTGGGCTTGTTGCCCGCCGCGTTATCGCACGGTATCGGTTCGGAAACGCAACGTCCCTTCGCGGTGGTCATCGTCGGCGGTATCGTTACTGGCGCGCTGTTTACTTTGCTGTTGTTGCCGATGTTATATCCGCTGTTCGCTGATGAAGCGCGTCACACAAAAGTGGAAGAATAAAGACATTCATAAAAATTTAACATCGCGCGGTTAGCATTGTTGGAGCTATTGGGAAGTAATAAGTGACGTATGCCGAATGCGGCATAAAACAGCTTTACGCGGGTACCGGTTTTTGTTATCTTGCGCGCCGTTTCGTTCTGTGGAGGTGTCCGTATGGATACGAGTTCTGGTCATTGTAGTTATAACATCCTAACGGTTGGCATACTCCCAGCAAGATAACCGCGTTTCTATCGTCTATCTCGCCGCGAGTGAGATAGCGTTCATCCTGAGCCTTGCTCTGTCCGCACTCTCTATAAACTTCTGAAGACTGGCTCAATCAGCCGGTTCAGTCGTGAAGCCAACCTCTTACACACGCTGTATCCAGCCAAGAGGGGGAAGCATGAGCCCAATTTTTTTCAAGGAATTTTTCGCGGGATTCATACGCACCCGCGCCATCAGTCGGCACTTTCGCCGACTCGCCATACTCGATGCCATCAAAGGCACAACGGTCGCGCGGGATATTCCCGCCACACTCAATCAGATTCTAACCGCCGCGTCCTATAGCGAAGTCGACGCGCTGATTGCCGGTCTGGACAGCCATCTCGATGGTTTGTCCGGGACACAAGCAGAACTGATACGCGCCCGTGTCGGCAGCAATGAAGTCGAACACGAGAAGCCACTTCCGGCTTGGTTGCATCTTTGGTATTGCTACAAAAATCCGTTCAGTATGCTGCTGACGGTGCTGGCCACGATTTCCTATTTCACCGAGGACATCAAAGCGGCAATCGTCATTTCCGCGATGGTCATCCTCGCCACTATTATCCGTTTTGTGCAGGAAACGCGCTCGAATCATGCGGCGGACAAACTCAAAGAAATGGTGAGTAATACAGCAACCGTGCTGCGCCGCGACCCCGCCCAGGATGCCGCCGAGGAAGCGCGTCGTTATTTCAATGTGGTGCTACATCCCAAAGGTCCGCGCAAAGCGGAAGTCGCGATTAAATTACTCGTGCCCGGAGATTTGGTGCTGCTCTCGGCGGGCGATATGATACCCGCCGATTTGCGCATTCTGTCCGCCAAAGATTTGTTTGTCAGCCAATCGGCCATGACGGGTGAATCTATGCCCGTGGAAAAATTTGCCGCGCAACGCGCCGCGAAAGTCATCAATCCCATCGAGCTCGACAACATTCTGTTCATGGGCACCAACGTGGTCAGCGGCTCGGCCACGGCGATTGTCATTGCGACGGGTAGCAACACCTACTTCGGCGCGTTGGCGCAACGCGTCACCGCCACCACGCGCACCCTGACATCCTTTCAATCGGGCATCAACAAAGTGAGTTGGCTGCTGATACGCTTTATGCTGGTGATGACCCCGGTGGTGTTACTCATCAACGGTTTCACCAAAGGCGATTGGCTGGAAGCCGCGCTGTTCGCGCTGTCCGTCGCGGTCGGTCTCACGCCTGAGATGTTGCCCATGATCGTCACCACCACACTCGCCAAAGGCGCGGTGTTGCTGTCGCGCAAAAAAGTCATCGTCAAACGTCTGGACGCGATACAAAATTTCGGCGCGATGGATGTGTTGTGTACCGACAAGACCGGCACGTTGACGCAGGATAAAATTTTTCTGGAACGCCACACCGATGTGTTCGGAAAGGCTTCCGACATGGTGCTCAACTATGCTTTTCTCAACAGTTATTATCAGACCGGTCTGAAAAATCTGCTCGACGTGGCGGTGTTGGAACATGTGGAGTTGCATCAGGAACTGGCGATCAACACGGCGTTCCACAAAGTCGATGAAATCCCCTTTGATTTTGTGCGTCGCCGTATGTCGGTGGTGGTATCCGAGCAAGACGGACAGCACCTGCTAATCTGCAAAGGCGCGGTGGAAGAAATACTTTCGATATGTACTCAGGTCCGGCACGGCGAGCAGGTCGAATCTCTCGCGCCAGAAATGTTGGCACGCATCCGCAGCGTGACCACCTCCTTGAATCGGGAAGGCTTGCGCGTGGTCGCGGTTGCCGCCAAAGAGATGGCGACACCCAATATCTCTTACAGCGTCGCCGATGAAAATGCGTTGACGCTAATCGGTTATATCGCTTTTCTCGATCCGCCCAAAGAGTCCACCGCGCCTGCGATCAAGGCACTCAAAGAGCATGGCGTGAGCGTCAAAGTCTTGACCGGCGACAACGAATTGGTGACGCTCAAAATCTGCCGCGAAGTCGGGTTGCACATCACGGGCGTATTGCTGGGTGCGGAGGTCGAGGACATGCCTGAGTCGGAGTTGGCCAAACAAGTCGAATCGTGCAACATTTTTGCCAAGCTCACGCCCTCGCACAAAGAACGCATCGTGCAGGCCTTGCGCGGCAATGGCCATGTGGTCGGCTTCATGGGCGACGGCATCAATGACGCACCCGCTTTGCGCGCCGCCGACATCGGCATATCGGTGGATACCGCCGTGGATATTGCCAAAGAAGCCGCCGATATTATTTTGCTTGAACGCAGTCTGATGGTGTTGGAAGAAGGCGTGATCGAAGGTCGCAAGACCTTCGCCAACATGCTCAAATATATCAAGATGACGGCCAGCTCCAATTTCGGCAATGTGTTGTCGGTGCTGGTGGCGGGCGCGTTTTTGCCTTTCCTGCCGATGTTGCCGCTGCATTTGCTGGTGCAGAATCTGCTCTATGATTTTTCCCAAGTGGCGATTCCGTTCGATAGCGTGGACGAGGAGCAAGTCAAGTTGCCGCAAAGCTGGAAGCCGGATGACATCGGCCGCTTTATGATATTTTTCGGCCCTATCAGTTCGGTGTTCGACATTTTGACGTATTGCTTAATGTGGTATGTGTTTTCAGCAAACACCACCGAGCATCAGACGCTGTTCCAGTCCGGCTGGTTCGTCGAAGGCCTGATGTCGCAGACGCTGGTGGTGCATATGATACGCACGCAAAAAATTCCGTTCATCCAAAGTAAGCCAAGTTGGCAGTTGATGAGCGCGACCATATTGATCGTCACCGCCGGGATTTTTCTGGTGATGGGACCATATGCCGCTTACTTCAAACTGCAAGCCTTGCCGCCGATTTACTTCGCCTACTTGTCGGTGATACTGCTGGGCTATATGGTGCTGACTCAAGCGATGAAAGGCATTTACACCCGCAAGTATGGATGGCAATAGCCGGGGCAAAAAATAACAAGGAGCGGTTAAACTATCAAGTTAGCCGCCACAACAAATTGGAAAAAAGTGTGATGAAAAAATTATGGATGTTGGTGCTGCTCACAATGCTGTTTTCGCTCGCCCAAGCGGAGCAAATCGACAATACCGGTGAAGAAACCTGGAGCGCGCACTTTCAGACCACCTACAACTGGCAACGGCATCCGGCTTTTAACGCGCCGTACACCGGCCCGTACAGCATCACGCCGGGTGCGGAAAAAATGTACACCTTTACCACGACTGGATTTTTCGGTTATCGCCCTTGGCAGGGCGGCGAGTTGTATCTGACTCCCGAGGTTTCGCAGGGCGTTCCTTTCACCGGCAATTTGGTCGGCATGGGCAGTTTTAGCAACGGTGAAATCACCCGCGCCGCAGGTGCGAATCCGACGCTATATCGGCAAAAACTTTTTTTGCGCCAGACTTGGAACAATGGCGGCGTAGCCCAACGTGTCGAGGCCGGTGTCAACAATCAAATGGCGGGATGGACGGACAAAAACCGTGTGGTCTTAACCGTGGGCAATTTTTCCACACTCGATGTATTCGATCCGAATACTTATGCCAAAGACCCGCGCACTCAATTTATGAATTGGGGCAACTGGACGTATGCCGCTTATGACTATGCGGCGGATGCGCGCGGCTATGGCTGGGGCGCGGCAGTGGAGTGGTATAAAAATGATTGGGTGTTGCGCGCGGGTCGTATGACCGGGCCTGCCTTGCCTAACATGTTGCCAATCGACCAAAAGATTTTTAATCACTTTGGTGACCAAGTCGAAGTTGAGCATGAGCACACGCTGGACGGACACCCCGGTGCGGTGCGGGTTTTAGCCTGGCGTGATCGCGCCATCCTCGCCAGCTTCAGCGACGCGCTGACATGGCTGAAAGCCAATCCGGGCAATTACACCGGACCCGACGCGCTGTTGGCTGTGCGTGGTTCGGAAAAAAATAAATACGGTGTGGGCCTGAACGTAGAGCAAGAAATCGACAACAACACCGGTTTTTTCATGCGCGCCATGAAGACAGATGGACGTACCGAAACCTATGCCTTTGCGGAAGTAGACAGTTCCGTATCGACAGGTGTGATTGTTAAGGGTGGCAAGTGGGGACGTGGTGAGGACGCGGTGGGCCTGTCCTTGATGCGCAATTATTTATCCAAGGACAGGCGCGCATTTTTAGCGGCGGGCGGCATCTCATTTTTTATCGGTGACGGTGCGTTGTCTTACCATCCTGAAGATATATTCGAAGGCTTTTACAGCTTCGGCCTATACAAGGGCGCGTGGCTGACCGCCGATTATCAACGTATGCAAAATCCCGCTTTTAACGCGGCGCGCGGGCCTATAGACATCTACGCTTTGCGCCTGCATTGGGAATATTAAATCACCAACATTTGGTAAATCAGTCCGAGTATCGCGCACACCGCGATGACTTCCATGACGTTGCGTTTGTAGCGGAATAATGCGACGGCTGCCGCCAGTGCAATCACCGCCGACGCCAAATCAAACATGCCGCTAAAACCTTCCGGCCACAGCACGTGATAACCGAAAAACAAAGCCAAATTCAAAATCACACCCACCACGGCGGCGGTAATGGCGGTCAGCGGCGCGGTGAATTTCAAATCACCATGCGTCGCTTCCACCATCGGCCCACCCGCTAAAATAAAAATGAACGACGGTAAAAACGTGAACCACGTCACCAAAATTCCAGCCGTCGCGCCCGCCAAAAATTGCATGTCCGCGCCGAATATCGACTTTACATAGCCGCCGATAAATCCGACAAATGCCACCACCATAATCAGCGGCCCCGGCGTGGTTTCGCCCAGTGCCAAACCGTCTATCATTTGCGTCGCCGTGAGCCAGCCGTAATGCCCGACCGCGCCCTGATACACATAAGGCAACACCGCGTAAGCCCCGCCGAATGTGAGCAGCGCGGCTTTGGTAAAGAACCAGCCCATTTGCGTGAGCGTGTGATACCAGCCGAAATGCAGTGTCAAAAACGCCATCGGCAACGCCCACAATAACGCGCCGACCAGCGCGATTTTTACCAGACCAACCCAGCGAAATTTTGCATGTTC
>JBAVPP010000314.1:0-4969 GCA_049693175.1 Gallionella sp.
GCCATGCCCGGCGTGGTGCGCAGAAAGGCATCGGCGTGGGCATAGCAACGATGTATTTGTTGGGCGATGGCATCGTCGCCGCAATAGTGGCGATAAATGTCATACCAGTTCAGCGAGCACATGGCGGCATTGTGTATGCCCGCTAGTTGTGCGCCTGCCAGTGGCAAATAGCCCACATTGGCAAACACAAAATCGGCTTTTAATTCGCGCAATAAATCCGCTTCGGCAGCAACGCGCGCCGCCCAATCTGCGTGAAATTTTTGGTATGCCGCCGCGCTGTTTTTGGCATCCACATCCAACGCGGAAGTCATCATCATGCCGATGTCGCCTTCGCTTTGCAGATGTGTGAACGGCGCGTTTATGCGGCTGCGCAAATGTGCCAGCGGCGCGCTGCTGCGGATGGTGATTTGTAAATCTGGGCAGGTCTTATATAAGACATTAAGGATTGGGGCGGTCTGTGCGACATGACCATAACCGTGACCGGAAATTGAAACGACGAGGTGTGCCAAAACGATTTAGCGTGGAATAGTTTGCAGCGGCACTTGGCGGGTGCGCTGGAACGCGTCTGGAAGTTCGTTGCTGCGAGCCATCAAAAAAAGTCCAAGTTCATCCATGAAAGTGGTACTCACTTCTTCGGGTTTGAGCGTGAAATTCACCGCGCCAAAATCTTCCAGATTGATGCAGGACACAGCTATGTTGCCGCTGTCGTAATTGCCCTGAAAATGAATGCGCGTTTGGAAATCGGGTGCGAGTTGGATATGGAAAAATTCTTTTTTGCTGCGGTCGCGCAACATCATATCCAGGTCATCGATAGAGCGCAGTCCGGCGGCGTGCAATTCGCCCTTCAAATTATCGAGCTGATGCCACCTTCTTTTGATTTCCACCGCTGCCGGATTGCCCAACTGTATGCGTATCAAGACATGATCAAACAGCGCGTTGTCTTGCATACTTTGTTTGCGGTAATCGGTAAAACTGTCCAGCCAGACCAACTGGTCGTACACGGTTTGGATAGCCACGCCATACACGCGCGGTATGGCAGGTTTAATCTGGTTCAGATGATGGGAAAACTGATTGAAGAATTTGAACAGCTTGTTCAGCGCGCCATGCAAAGCCTCATCACGCGCTTGACGTTCGGCTTCATCAACTTGCAACGCGCGCGTTTTCGCCGTTGCCTCGCCCGCCAATTCGGCGAGCAAGTCGGAAAAATTGGCTTTGTTTTTTTCGGGAGTGCCTGACATGCCGCGCTATCCTATGATTGCACTTATGCGGACAATCTTTCCGCCGCGCGCACCGTGTTCGCCACCAACATGGTGATGGTCATCGGCCCCACGCCGCCGGGTACAGGTGTGAGATAGCCCGCCACTTCTTTGACGCTGTTAAAGTCCACATCGCCGACTAATTTTCCCTCACTGTTGCGGTTGATACCCACGTCTATCACCACCGCGCCGGGCTTGACCATATCGCCGGTGATGAAGTTGGCACGCCCCACCGCCGCGACCAAAATATCGGCATCGCGTGTGTGTTTGGCAAGGTCAACGGTCTTGGAAGTGCAGATGGTGACGGTGGCATTTTTGTGCAGCAACAACAACGCCATCGGCTTGCCGACGATGTTGCTGCGTCCCACGATAACGGCGTGTTTACCTTCGATGCTGATGCCGGTTTTTTCCAGCAACACCATCACGCCATACGGCGTGCAAGAAGGGAAGGGCGTTTCGCCGGTGACCAGCGCGCCTACATTTTTTTGATGAAAACCGTCCACGTCTTTATCGGGGTTAATCGCCTCGATAACGGTGTGCGAATCTAAATGTTTAGGCAGCGGCAATTGCACCAAGATGCCATGGATTTTCGGATCGTTATTCAGAGCCTCAACTTCGCTTAACAACTGCGCTTCCGTCACATCGGCAGGCAATTCGCGGTGTATGGAATACAGCCCCAGTTCCGCGCAGGCTTTGACTTTGTTGGCGACGTAAACTTTGGATGCGGGGTCGTTACCGACGATGATGACTGCCATGCCTGGCGTGATGCCGCGCGCTTTGAGGGCATCGGCACGCAGCTTCCATTCGGCGCGCACAGCTTGCGCGATGGATTTGCCGTCGATAATGTGCGCGGTCATAATGATCTTCCTGTGCGATTAAAACTCTGGTTTGTCGATTGCGTTTTTGTAATTTTCAACGCCCAACATGATTTCTTTGCGCGCTTCTTCTATGCCTTCCCAGCCGCCGATTTTCACCCATTTGTTGGGTTCCAAATCTTTGTAGTGCGCGAAGAAGTGTTCGATTTGTTGCAGCACAATCGGAGGCAATTCGGTGTGGCTTTTCAGACCGCGATACAAGGTCGAAAGTTTGTCCACCGGCACGGCGAGAACCTTGGCATCAAAGCCCGATTCATCTTCCATTTTCAATACGCACAAAGGACTGCAACGCACCACCACGCCTGAGTTCAGCGGCACAGGGGTAATCACCAACACATCGACCGGATCGCCATCGTCCGACAAAGTGTGCGGGATGTAACCGTAGTTGCACGGATAGTGCATCGCGGTGTTCATAAAACGATCGACAAAAATCGCGCCGGAGTCTTTATCCACTTCGTATTTAACAGGCTCGCCGTGTTGCGGAATTTCGATGATGACGTTGAAATCGTCAGGAAGATTATTGCCCGAAGGGACTTTGTTCAAACCCATGTCGTTGTCCTTAAAAGTGATGAAAATAATAAGTGCGCGATTATAAGCGATACGCGGTTTTGTAGGGTGCAATAACGATTGCGCCCTTGCGCCCGCCCGTTTCACCATTGCCAAAATACTGGTGACTAATTTTGTCAAATTAGTGCCGATTTACGGCAAAAAATGTATTCATATTCCATGTGGATATCTGTGTATGTTTAGGTCTTTGTCTCAATAAAATACTTGGCATAAATATTGCTCTTTATATTCGGCGAAATTAATATATTTGCAAACAGGGTTTACGACATAACTTGACTTGGGAGAAGGCTTTGAAACGCGAACAAAAAGGTTTTACTTTAATTGAGCTGATGATTGTTGTTGCAATCATCGGTATTTTGGCGGCTGTGGCAGTTCCAGCTTACGGCGATTACACAGCGCGAGCACAAGCTGCGGAAGCATTTACATTACTCGACGGACTCAAAACTCCATTGGCAGAGTCGTATACCAATACAGGCAGTTTTTACTTTAACAACCCTAGCGTTGCTGCTGCTAGCAATGTGGCGGGAATTGCGTCTGGCAAATACGTTTATAACATTGTAGCCGGGCCTGGTGTTGGAGTCGGCCCTGGCGGCGGATCAGTGAGGACATTTAGCGTCGTGGCCGAGTTTAAGTCCACAGGTGTAAGCCCCGGAATAATGTGGAACGGCGTGGGTGGCTTTGTGCATATGTACTACAACCCATTTAGTGGCACTTGGACATGTGCAAATGGAGACGGCGGTAATGACATCGATCCACCAACAGCATTAGCAGCCGCGATGGCTGGTTTTGGTGCTATTCCGACAAAAATTATGCCCAAGGCTTGTCAATAAGTGGGCTGATACACTTACTGTTTTACAGAGTGGGCAAGTTTCATCTGCCCACGCATTCCGCGTAAAGCGTGGACATAGCTGTATACCTTGCGCTGACTAAACTTGCGGGCGCATAAAACAAGCCCAATTTATGGTTACAACTTTTTCTCAGAAAAATTTATGTGCTTGCATAAACGCATTCCGAACGGCTGGAATTGTCACAGTTCGATAATGCAAAAATCAGTTGACGCGAGAGACACTATCTACCGTCCGCCATCCGCCAGTTCGGTTAGAATAACCGCACTTTTTCTAAGGAGACGATGTGATGACGACGCAAGGCAAACTAATCGGCAAAATGGTAATCGGGCAATCGGGCGGTCCGACGGCGGTCATCAATCAATCTCTGGTCGGTGCGGTGTTGGCGGCGCGCAAGCAGCCTAACATCACTGGCATCCTCGGCGCGCATCACGGCATCGCGGGGGTTATGAAAGAAGATTTTATCGACCTCACCACGCAGAGTTTGGAACAACTGGAATTGGTGGCGACCACGCCTGCGGCGGCACTCGGTTCGGTGCGCCTGAAACCCGGCAAAGCCGAATGCGAAAAGGTGTTTGAGGTGTTCAAGAAAAACGATGTGCGTTATTTCTTTTACATCGGTGGCAATGATTCCGCCGAGACCGCGCATATCATCGCCGAGATGGCGAAAGTGGCGAATTACGATTTCTGCACCGTGCATATTCCCAAGACTATTGATAACGATTTGAAAGTCACCGACCACTGTCCGGGCTTCGCTTCCGCCGCGCGTTTTGTGGCGTTGGCGTTTATGGGTGATGACCGCGATAACCGCGCGCTGGCGGGCATTAAGGTCAATGTGGTGATGGGTCGCAGCGCGGGATTTTTGACTGCGGCTTCTGCACTGGCGCGTCAAGGCGAAGGCGATGGCCCGCATTTAATTTATTTGCCTGAGCGTGTTTTTAACGTCGAACAATTCCAACAAGATGTGCGTGACGCGGTGGCGAAATATGGTCGTTGCGTGATTGCGGCATCCGAAGGCATTACGGATAAAGACGGCAATCCAATCTCAACCAGCGGCGAAAAAGATTCACACGGCAACATTCAACTCTCCGGCAGCGGCGCGTTGGGCGACACGCTGGCGGCTTTGGTGAAAGACGCTTTCGCCGGACAAAAAGTGCGTGTGCGCGCCGACACTTTCGGCTATTTGCAACGCTCGTTTCCCACCATTATTTCGCCGATAGATGCGCAAGAAGCGCGCGAAGTGGGTACGGTGGCAGTGAACCATGCGGCGACTACCGCACAGCCCGGCTCGGTGTCGATACGACGCTTGAGCAGCGTGCCCTATCGCAGCGAATGTTTCATTACGCCGCTGGCTTCCGTGGCGCGTGAGGCGACGCACATGAAGGATGAATTCATTAACGCGGCAGGCAACGACGTGACGCAAGCG
>JBAVPP010000315.1:0-6348 GCA_049693175.1 Gallionella sp.
AATGAAGGCTCGTCCTGGATACGTTGTTTGGAAGATACGTTACTCATACCCCAGGGATTTCAACATCTGCGCACTATCTGCCCAGCCGCTACGGACTTTGACGAACACCTCGAGGAACACTTTGCCGTCGAACAGCTTTTCCATATCGAGGCGAGCCTGGGTGGCAATTTCCTTGAGTTTCTCGCCCTTGCTGCCGATGAGCATCGCCTTGTGCGCTTCTTTGTCCACCAATATCGCCGCGCTGATGCGGCGCAGCTTGCCTTCCATCTTAAATTGCTCGATCACCACGCTGACCGAATACGGCAATTCTTCGCCGGTAAAACGGAAAACTTTTTCGCGCAACAATTCCGAGGCGAGAAATTTTTCGCTGCGGTCGGTGATGTCATCCGCGTCGTAAATCATTTCGCTTGCCGGCAAATAACGGCGCAAGGCTTGTTTCAATTCTTCCAGACGTATACTTTTTTTCGCGCTCACCGGCACAATCTCGGCGAATTTGAAGTCAGCGGTGACGCGTTCGGAGAAGGCAAAAATCTGACCTTTGTCCTCAATCTCGTCTATCTTGTTAATGATGAGCAACACCGGCACATTGTCCGGCAACAACTTCAACACTTCCTGATCGCGCTCGTCGTAACGCATCGCCTCGATGACATACATCACTACCTGCACATCGCGCAAACTACTGGTCACCACGCGGTTCATGCCGCGATTCAGCGCGTTCAAATGCTTGGTCTGAAAGCCGGGTGTATCAACAAACACGAACTGCGATTGTTCATCGGTGAAGATGCCATGTATGCGATGGCGCGTGGTCTGCGCCTTGCGCGACGTGATGCTAATTTTTTGTCCGATGAGATGATTCAGCAGCGTGGATTTGCCGACATTGGGGCGACCCACGATGGCGACATAGCCGCTACGAAATCCTTCAGCCAGCGGGTGAGTTTCTTCAGTCATTTATTTTCCTATAGCTTGATATGCCGCAAGTGCGGCTTGTTGTTCGGCGATGCGACGACTCGCGCCCTCGCCGCGTGTGGCAATGTTGAGTGTGGGAATACTACATTCCACTTGAAAAAGTTGTTCGTGCGCCATGCCTTGTATATTCAAAACTGTGTAAGTTGGCAACGCGATATATTTGCTTTGCAAAAATTCTTGCAGCAAAGTTTTGGCATCTTTGCCCAGCGTTTTCACATCCACTTGCGCAAGATAAGGCACGAACAAATGCAACACCACTTGTTCGGCCGCAGCGAAACCGGCATCCAGGAACACCGCGCCAAATATGGCTTCCAGCGCGTCCGCCAAAATCGACGGGCGGCGATGTCCGGCACTCTTGCGCTCGCCGTCACCCAGTTTTAAGTAAACACCGAGATCAAGTTGCTGTGCCAAAATCACCAACGTTTCTTCTTTGACCAGGTTGGAACGCAAACGTGATAACTCGCCTTCAGTCAGTTGCGGAAACGCGATGCACAAATGATGCGCGATGGCGCAGCCCAGCACGCTGTCACCCAAAAATTCCAAACGTTCATAATGTTCAGCCGCGTAACTGCGATGCGTCAGCGCGCGTTGCAACAAAAATGGCTGCTGGAAAGTGTAACCCAGACGTTGACATAAGGCCGTGTATTTCGCGTCGAGTTTGGCTGGGAATGGATTACTTGCGGGCACTGGTGGGATGAAATTCCAAAAGCAAACTAACATTACCACCCAGCTTGATTTTCACCGGATAGCTGGCCGACAGCACCGGATGACCATTGTCATCCTGAGTGATTTCAATATCGCCCGACTTGATCGCATCGACCCAGTTTACCGACGCGCGGCGATCAAAAGAGGCTTGCAGCTCGCGCGCGCTGGCTTTTTGCATGGCGGGATCGCGCGCAACCTCTTCAAAAATACTTTGAATCTTTGAATTTTCCATGTAGGCGGGAACCAGCTTAAAACCGAACAGCACCAGCACCACGAACATAAACGCCCAAAGCAAAAATCCGCTTATGGTCAAACCTGTTTGCTGTTTAGGCATCGTTCTATTCATCATCATTCTCCCGCTTAGTTGATCGACAATCCAACCCGTTTTAAGTCTGACAGATTCATCCAGATAAAAAATGCGCGTCCGACGATTTGGTTGTCAGGCACAAATCCCCAATAGCGACTATCCCGACTATTGTCGCGATTATCGCCCATCATAAAGTAATTTCCCGCCGGTACTTTGCAGCTCACCAATTCATCTTCATATGTGCAGTTCGCGCGCCCTTTGAAATCGGCGATAGCACCCAAGTGCGCATTGGGCATTTCGGGATTCACCAACAGCGCGTGATTGTGTTGACCCAATTGTTCCATGCGACGCTCGGTATGCACAAAATTCAAACCGTTCTCGACATAATTATAATCACCATCCGCCGTTTGCTTTTGCTCCACGCCGTTGATGAACAAATGTTTGCTGCGATATTCCACCAAATCACCCGGCACACCCACCACGCGCTTAATATAATCCACGGAAGGGTTTTCAGGGTAATGAAATACCATCACATCGCCGCGCTGCGGGTCGTTTAGTGGCACGATTTTTTGGCTGATAATGGGCAAACGCACGCCGTAAGTAAATTTATTCACCAAGATAAAGTCGCCTACTTGCAATGTGGGAATCATCGAGCCGGAAGGAATCTTGAACGGCTCAACCAAAAATGAGCGTATGCAAAACACCAGCAAAATAACAGGGAAAAAACTCTTGGCATATTCCACCCACCAAGGCTGGGCGACACCCGCCGCACGCTTGGCAGACAAGGCGAATTTATCCAGCAACCAAATCGCTCCGGTGACCACCAACAACAAAAACATGATTAAAGCAAAATCCATGATATTTCCCAACTCTATAAAACTGCAATTTATATGTTTTGCTTAACTATCTACACGCAAAATCGCCAAGAACGCTTCCTGTGGACTCTCCACATTACCCACTTGTTTCATACGCTTCTTACCGGCTTTTTGTTTTTCCAGCAATTTCTTTTTGCGCGAAATATCGCCGCCATAACATTTTGCCAACACGTTTTTGCGCATCGCTTTGACGTTTTCGCGCGCGATAATATTCGCGCCGATTGTGGCTTGGATAGCCACGTCATACATTTGGCGCGGTATTAACTCGCGCATTTTTGCCGCGACTTCACGACCGCGATACTGGCTATTGGCTCTATGCACGATTACCGCCAGCGCGTCGACTTTGTCGCCGTTGATGAGCATGTCGACCTTCACCACATCCGCCGCGCGATATTCTTTGAACTCGTAATCCATAGACGCATAACCGCGCGAATTGGATTTCAACTTATCGAAGAAATCCATCACGATCTCCGCCATCGGCATCTCGTAAACCAGATTGACTTGCTTACCGTGGTAACTGATGTTGATTTGATTACCGCGTTTTTGCGTGCACAACGTAATCACCGCGCCCACGTATTCGTTTGGCATGTACAGATTTACCGTCACGATGGGTTCGCGTATTTCGTCTATCTTGGACGGGTCGGGCATCTTGGACGGATTGTCCACCATCGCCACCGTGCCATCGCGCATCAGCACTTCGTATATCACCGTGGGCGCGGTGGTAATCAAGTCCATATCAAACTCGCGCTCTAAGCGTTCCTGCACAATTTCCATGTGCAACAATCCCAAAAATCCGCAACGAAAACCAAAGCCCAAAGCCTGAGAAACTTCCGGCTCATAACGCAACGCCGCATCGTTCAACTTGAGTTTTTCCAAGGAGTCGCGCAAGGCTTCATACTGATTTGACTCGACCGGAAACAATCCGGCAAATACTTGCGGTTGCACCTCTTTGAAACCCGGCAAAGGCTCGACTGCGGGACGCACGAGATGCGTGATGGTGTCGCCAACACGCGCGTCTTTCAACTCTTTGATACCCGCGATGATGAAGCCCACTTGCCCCGCGCTCAAGGTATCGCGATCTTGCGCCTTGGGCGTGAACACACCGATGTGTTCGGTCAGATGTTGCGCGCCGGTCGCCATGAATAATATTTTTTCTTTGGGTTTGAGCGTGCCGTTTTTAACGCGCACCAACATCACCACGCCGACATAATTATCGAACCAGGAGTCCACAATCAGGGCTTGCAACGGCGCGTTCACATCACCCACCGGCGGTGGTACTTTGACGATCAACGCTTCCAGTACGTCCTGCACACCCAAACCGGTTTTGGCCGAACACAGCGTCGCGTCATGCGCTTCGATGCCGATGACTTCTTCGATTTCTTCGATGGCGTTTTCAGGATTGGCAGAAGGCAAATCGATCTTGTTCAACACCGGCACGACTTCCACGCCCAAGTCCAGCGCGGTGTAGCAATTCGCCACGGTCTGCGCTTCCACACCTTGCGACGCATCCACCACCAGCAGCGCGCCTTCGCAAGCGGACAGCGAGCGCGACACTTCGTAGTAAAAGTCCACGTGTCCCGGCGTGTCAATCAAATTCAAATTGTAAATTTGACCATCGCGCGCCTTGTACAACAAAGCCGCCGTCTGCGCTTTGATGGTGATGCCGCGCTCGCGCTCCAAATCCATCGAGTCCAAAACTTGCGCTTCCATTTCGCGGTCGGACAAACCTCCGCACAACTGGATGATGCGATCGGCAAGCGTCGATTTACCGTGGTCGATATGGGCAATGATGGAGAAATTACGGATGAGCTGCATGAGGTTCCAAAATAAAAAATTTCCCGCACCCCAGCCTTCTCCCATAGGGCGAAGGAGCAATCACATTGCTCTCCCGCAAGCGGGAGAGAATTAAGGTAGGGGCGGGCGTTTTCGCAAAGCGCGAATTCTAGCCGAATTAGGCGTGTGACGCAGAACCTTCTACTTCTCGTCCAGTTTGATCGCGATATAGGAAGTGCTTTCTCCGCGCCTAATCAGCAAGGCGACATTGAAACCTTTAGGCACTTGTTTAAGAATCTCATTGAGCTGCTTAATCGAACGCAATTGCGTGTTACCTATCGCCAGTATCACGTCACCGCGTTGCAATCCAACCGAACGAGCGGTGACACTTTTTGCCTCCTCAATTACAACACCACCCGCCACTTGCAAGTCCCGCGCGTCGTCCTTGGACAGTTCGCTCACCAACAATCCCATGCGCGGTATCATTTCGCCAGTTTGATTTTCAGATTTGCCAGACTCTTTTTTAGCCACGACTTCATCTGGCATTTTAGCGACCACAACACTGACAATTTTGATTGCGCCTTTGCGCCACAACTCCACATTCACCGTGCTGCCGGGCTTGGTTGCCGCCACGATGCGCGGCAAATCGCTGGAACTATTCACGACTTTGCCATCAAATTTGAGTATCACATCACTCGCCTCGATGCCGGCCTTATCCGCCGCCCCGCCTTTTTCGACACTGCTAACCAACGCGCCATTAGGCTTGGATAAACCGAACGAATCAGCCAACTCACGCGACAGTTCTTGTATAGCCACACCGATGCGACCGCGCGTCACTTTGCCCGTGCTGCGTAATTGTTCGGACACTTGCATCGCCACATCGATTGGAATCGCGAATGACAAGCCCATCGAACCGCCGGAGCGCGTATAGATTTGCGAATTGATACCGACCACTTCGCCGTTCATATTGAACAGCGGCCCGCCAGAGTTACCGGGGTTAATTGCCACGTCGGTTTGTATGAAGGGGACAAAATTATCTTGCGGTAAGGAACGACCTTTAGCACTGACGATACCGGCGGTCACGCTATTGTCAAAACCAAATGGCGAGCCGATGGCAATAACCCATTCACCGACTTTAAGTTTGTTCGGATCGCCCACCGTAATCTTGGGCAAACCTTTCGCGTCAATTTTAAGAATAGCCACATCGGTACGTTTATCCGCGCCTATCACCTTGGCACTGAATTCACGTTTATCAGTCAATCGAACCGTGATCTTGTCGGCGTGATCGACCACATGGGCGTTGGTCATAATGTAACCATCCGCACTCATAATAAAACCTGACCCTAGGGATTGCGATTCTTCTTCGCGAGGCATTTGCGGGGCGAAACGCCGGAAAAATTCGTAGAAGGGATCGCCTTCAGGCAGGTTGGGAATGCCCGCCGCATCGTGGATGATTTGCGTGGTGCTGATGTTCACCACAGCCGGACCTTGTTTTTCCACCAGCTCGGTAAAGTCAGGCAATTCTTTGGCTTGCAGCTGCGAACTGAGCATGATGCTAGTCAATAATCCAAGCAACACAACACTCGCTTTATTCAACATATCACTTCTCCATTCAACAAAAAACATTACCCAAGTTCTTGCCAGTGCCGCGTGATAAAAGGCCGACTTTGTTGGCGCGCTTGACGCGAGGTAAACCATCTGGCGTAAACAAAACCCGACAAC
>JBAVPP010000316.1:0-3538 GCA_049693175.1 Gallionella sp.
GTAAAGGCTTCACCCTTTAGCGTCAATAAAAAACGGGACTCGTGGGAGTCCCGTTTCAACAACTTGATATGTGCTAACAGCTAACGTTAAGTCAAATTAGAAATTGACTTGCGCT
Source organism: Gallionella sp. (assembly GCA_049693175.1). GTDB lineage: Bacteria > Pseudomonadota > Gammaproteobacteria > Burkholderiales > Gallionellaceae > Gallionella. The sequence continues at coordinate 116 of JBAVPP010000316.1, forward strand.
TGCACATACATACCATTTTGACTGTTGCTGCCGTTCAAGGCTGGTGCAACTTGACCTAAATTGGCATACGCCGCTGTCAGGGTAAAGTTTTTGTTCGCAACGTAAACAATGTGTAAGTCGTAGGCGGCATTTTGATGCAAAACACCATCAGTGGCTGTCACGCCATTGCTTGGTTGAGCACGATATTCCGCGCCCAAAACGACATTGTCAGCCGCAAAAATTTCAAATGAAACTTCAGGCTCAACGGTATAACCAGTTTTAGATCCCGCAATCGTTCCGCCGCCAAAACCGAGCAAGCCCATTTGATTGGCTTTAGTCGCGCGCAATACGCCGTTCAACAATACATTTTTGCCGCCGATATTTACAATTTTGCTAGCTACACCATAAACATCCGTGCTAGAAGTATCGACACCAAGTTTAAGGGGGGCGCCACCATTTAGCACATTACCGATAACGTTGCCTGTAGCATTTTTGTACACTAAGCCCAAAGCAAATTGAGGCATGGAGTCACCCATGTCATTCAGCTTGACTTTCATGCCCAGATTATCAACCGCACCTGTATTGTTGACGTTGCCAAGACCTGAACCAGCCACATCCAACATAGTATGTGCATATGAAACTTCAACCATGTTGGCTATGCTGGTGTTGGCTGCCATGATATTCACGCCCACATTCTGAGTGCTCAAATGCGAAATCGCTACTGTGGGACCGGAAGACAACAATGCCCAAGGCACCAATCCGCCACCCGCCTGACCATCCACATTGGTTACCGCCGCTTGCGCGCCCGATGCGAACAACATACATGCCACTACACCCGCTCCAGTAATTTTTTTCATCGTTTGTATCCTCATAATAATTTTATGGTTGAACAGCCTACGGCTTAATTCGCTTATTGCTATAGCTCAAGAATCAGCCGACGCGGATAGTACCAATAAAATTATTAAGGGTATTATTTTTTTAGTGGATGTTGCAATAAAACAACAAAGCTGACATGGTTACTCAACTTTGAGTCTGCATCAACCAATTGTTATTGGGGCGACAACGAAGCCGCATCCCAGCCGCCACCCAGCGCGCGGATAAGATTAACGCTTGCCTGTAATCTGCGTTTGCGCAGATTCAATTCGTCCAGTTGCACCTGTTCGGCAACGGCTTGTGCGGTCACCACTTCCAGATAACTCGCCACGCCTTCACGATAGCGGTTCATCGCAATGTCCAAAGTTCGTTGGGTGTCGGTGACCGCCGCGTTCAAAGAAACCGATTCTTCGGTCAAATGATTCAACAAAGAAAGATTATCTTCCACATCCTGAAAAGCATGCAGCACAGTGGAGCGGTATTTTGCGCCATCCACTCTGAACGAAGCCTCGGCTTGCGCCACCACGGCTTGGCGGCGACCCGCGTCAAAAATAGTAAACAGCACATTCGGCCCTATGGTCCAGAATAAATTTGGCGCGTTCAACCAGCCGGTTTGCTTGGCACTTTCATAACCGCCCGCAGCGGCAAGATTGATACTCGGATAAAACGCCGATTTGACAACCCCGATTTGCGCATTGGATGCAGCCATGCGACGCTCCGCCGCTGCGATGTCCGGTCTGCGTTGCAACAAAGTGGCGGGGACATTCACCGGAATATTGGGGACTTGAAGACTCACCACATCCGGCGCGAGCGTAAAGCCGGAAGCGGATTCCCCAACCAGCGTCGCAATCGCGTGTTCATAGAGTGCGCGAGTGGCAATCGTGTCGGACAATTTTGCTTGGGTGGTTTCAAGTTGGACTTTTGCGCGGGACACGTCCAGCTCGGAAGAAACACCGCCATGAAAGCGATTTTGCGTCAATTCCAATGCCGTGGCATAAGCCTTATTCGCATCGACCAACTGTTTGGCTTGCGCATCTAAAATACGCAACGCGAGATAATTGTTGGCAAGCTCCGCGCGCAAACTCAGATGCACAGATTCCAAATCCGCCGCCGCCGCTTGTTGTGCAGCCTCACCGCTTTGAACCAGATTGCGCACCCTGCCCCACACATCGACCTCATAATTTGCCGCCAAACCCAATGCCTGATCGCCATACACATTCGGCTGATTGGCAGAGCGCAACGCGCGGGTTTGAGACTGCTGGTTGCGGGTCATATAACTCCCCGCCGACAAAGTCGGGAAAAGCCCGGCTTGCGCTTGTTCGGCATAGGCGGTGGCCTGATCATAATGCGCAACGGCAGCGGCAAGGTCGGCATTCGCGGCATCCAAGCGGGTAACCAAACTGTCCAGTGTGGCATCCTGATAGCTCTTCCACCATTCGCCACGCGACAAATCATCGGCGGGCTGTGCCGGCTGCCAGATGGTGGTGGTTTCTTTGTATTGTTCCGGCGCGGGAATATCAGGGGCTTTGTAAACCGGAGCCTCGGAACATCCGAACAACAACGATACGAATATCGATGCGCTTAATCGAGTGAGTTTCATGAGCCCGCTCCGGATTTCGCCCCGGTGGTGGGTGCTGCATCAGGTTTTTTTATTTGCACCACATCACCTTGCGTGATCGAATCCGAGGGACTGTCGATAATTTGATCGGTCTTTTCAATGCCGTCGTTTACCTCCACAACCCGGCCCAAATCACGCGCAATCGTAATCGGTTTGAGTACCACCCGATTGTTCGCATCGACAGTCGCCACTTCCAAACCATTTTTGCGGAACAACAAGGCACTGGCAGGCACGCGGTACACATTAGTCTGCGATGGCAAATTAAAATGCACTTCCGCATAACTGCCGGACATAACCTGATTACTCTGGTTATTCATCAGCAACTCGATGGTCGTGGTGCGTGAGGATTCATGGATCGCCTGAGAAACGGCAATCACCGCCGCGTTATAATTTTTACCGGCTTGTTCCGGCAAACTCACCTCAACCTTCATACCCACTTTAATCATCGCCGCATAACTTTGCGGCACTTCCACGAACACGCGCAACTTGTCGTTTTTTACCACCCGGAACAGCGGCTTGCCATTGTTGTTATTCGCGCTGATTAATTGCCCGATGTCGGTATTGCGTTCGGTCACCACGCCATCAAAAGGCGCGATGACACGCTTAAATGACTGCTCGGCTTGCAACCCTTTTAAGGCGGAACGTGCCGCGTTCAGCACATCTTTTTTTCCTTTGGCATCCGCCGTTTTTTCATCCGCTTCTTGGCGTGAAACGGAATTGGTCACCAGCAAATTCTCCCAGCGCTTTGCGGTCACCTCGGCAAGCTCGGAGCTTGATTCGGCTGTCGCCATATTGGCCTGAGCACGGGCGATTTGTTCGTCCAATTCGGGCGTTTCAATTTCGCCGAGCAATTGCCCTTGGCGCACATGCGCGCCAATATCGGCATTCCAAGTTTTGAGGTAACCGCCCACTCTGGCGTAGATGGGCGCGTCGATGAAGGCGCGCACACTACC
>JBAVPP010000317.1:0-6101 GCA_049693175.1 Gallionella sp.
TTGGGATGCCAACATCGTGCGCATCATCGACCATCCCATCAGCATACGCCAAGCGTTTTTTTCACCCTACAAAAAGATGGTTAAAGCGATTAGTGAACAAGCACAAAAGCTCGCCGCATCCAAAGCGAGTGCCGCTGATGAAAAGCTGTTGAGTACCGCAACCGACCAGGTCAAAGCGGTGACTGCTCCCGGTGCGGCTGCCGCGCCTAAGCCCGCTTTTGATGTGGGCAAATTCGCCGGTATTTTTGCCGCAATCGGTTTGGCAATTGGTGCAATCGGCGGCATTTTGGCATCCGTGTTGGCGGGCGTGTTGAGCTTGAAGGTTTGGCAGATGCCGCTCGCGTTGATAGGTCTGCTGTTGCTGATTTCCGGTCCTTCGATGATACTGGCGTGGTTCAAATTAAAGAACCGCAACCTCGCACCGATACTGGATGCGAACGGCTGGGCAATCAATGCGCGTGCCAAGATTAACATTCCGTTTGGCACTTCGCTGACCGGCTTGGCAAGTTTGCCTAGCGGTTCGCATCGTTCGCTGGTCGATCCGTTTGCGGAGAAAAAAACCGTGTGGCCATTCTATGTGCTGATCGCACTCGGCGCGGTTTCCATCGTGGTGCTGCGGCATTACGGATTTTTTTAAGCGATGAGTGTGGCGGCAAACTGCCGACAGTGCACGCGTCTGGCGAATTTTCTGGATGAAGTCAAAACGATACATCCCGGTTATTTCGCCCGACCCGTGCCATCGTTCGGCGCATCCGGCACGGCGTTTTTGATTGTCGGTCTCGCACCCGGTATGCACGGCGCGAACCGCACCGGACGACCTTTCACCGGCGACTATGCCGGTGATTTGTTGTATGGATCACTGCATAAATTCGGCTTCTCCAGCAGCGCAAATCCATTAGACGAAGCGGGCAATGCGAACGCAAAACTAAGCCTGAAAAATTGCCGCATCACCAATGCCGTGCGCTGCCTGCCACCGCAAAATAAACCCGAACCCGGTGAGATCAAGTCTTGCAATAATTATCTGATACAAGAGTTGTCTATGTTGCCCGAAGGTGCGGCGGTGATGGCATTAGGCACCATTGCGCATAACGCCGTGATGAGCGCGATGCAGTTGCGCAAAACGGATTACGCGTTCAAACACGGCGCGCAACATGTGTTGCCAAATGGCGCGACGCTGTTCGACAGTTACCATTGCAGCCGCTACAACACCAACACCAAACGCCTCACCACGCAGATGTTCGAGGACGTGATTGCCAGCGTTAAGGCACATCTCTCATAAACGGTGTGATAAATCGCACTTTTGACTGATTGGCATCAATATCCCTATATTGCCCTATGCACATGATTATTCATCGCGGAATTTTGACCGCACACAAGGCATATTATCAATGCGCCAGTGCGTTGGAGAAGGGTATCGTCTGTGCAAAAAACGCGGTGGCATAACTTTGCTGCCTTCCGTGGATTCTTTCTGAGCACCGATAAAGTCGGCGAATTAGTTGCCGAGACGAAGCCAAAGACAATATGCCAGCAGCGGCAAACGGGGCGGAAGTGTTACGTTATGGATGCAGCGTGTTAACTTGCGTCAACCGAACTCGGCAGTCAAGGCATTTGACGAATTGCTATCCGGCAAATGCGCTCCATGCGAAAATTTTAGCGGAACGATTTGGTATTTCGGTGGCGATGTTTTTGTAAGGTTAATCAGCCACACATTACCTCGTGGAACGAATCGTTAGAAAGGTAAAATAATGAGAATTTTTATTGGAAAGTTTAATGCGAAGCCGTTGCTTGTTGCGCTGGGCTTTGCGGGTGGGGTGAGCGGAGTGAATGCTATGCCAAAAATCCTATTTTCGTTTACGGGGTAAAGATGAAAATCAACAGCATTTTTGAGGCGTTAATGTTCGGCATGATGATGCTTGCGATGCAAAAAATCAGCGCGTCCGAGAACCGTTTTTATGCTGATTCTTTGAGGGCGGATGTGTTAATGCAAGACCTGACCCCGAAGCTGTGGTATGAATGACCAGGTGTCCGCGCTGAGAGACTTCCTGTCCCTATATGCGGTGACTCGGAGCGATGGATCGACAAACTTGCCTCAGCATATTGTCAACGGCTCAGCGGTACAAGGTTATCTGTTCGGCACTGGCACGCGAGCTGGCAGCCTGATTTCGAAAGTAATCATTGGGGGTATAGGAAGCGGCCAGAACCCTTATCCTAACATCCACGCGGTGTTGAAAAGCCTGGGCATCCTTACCGATCCAAATGCCGTTAAGCACAATTCGCATTTCCACATTTATTTGAATCCGCCTACGCCGGTAGCAATTGACACTACGCACCTTCTGCTGGCCGATGCTTCAACGGCATTGCCTACAAATTCTGCAACGGCCATTGCAACCCTGCAAACAGCAGAGCAAGGTCTGCTGGGCTACGCCCAAACCATAACAAATACAGGAGAAGAACTCATGTTTACCATGGATGTGCCTTATGTGCCAGTGCAGGAAACACCTATCGTGTTGGCACAGGCTGGAGCCACGGGTGCAGGTGCTACGCCTCAACCCAACTACATTTTGAAAGGCTGTCAGGAAGTTGCTCCCGCGTACTTAAATGGTGTAGATATCTCGAACTCCGGTGGAGTAGGTCCCGCATACATGCTTACGAATTTCCTGAATTCACAGACTAATAAGCAGGTGGTTTTCGATCTAGCCTCGATCAAAAACATTACTTTGCTGGCAGGCACAACGCACGGCAAGCTTACTGCAGAAGTCGATAATACCGGGCGGACTTCATATAGCTATGTTGTCGATCCAGGCTATCTGGGCAATGACAGAGCCACCTTCATAGCCGAGTTTGAAGGTAAGCGCTATAAGCTCGTGATTGATTTGCATGTCGTGCCCAGAATCGATGATAGCGACGCAGCAGTCTCGTCGTGCCCGGCTCCCACGCTCATCAAGGTGAACGGCAATCCGGTTTCAGGTTCAACTGGCCTCGAAACAGGCTCCATTACCGTCTCCGTCGCCAACCTCCCCAACGCCGCCGTAGGCCAAACCACCGGCACAGCCATTACCCTCGACACCAACGCTGCTGGCTACGGCTGGTACATTGACCCCAATCCGGCTGCCAATACCGACTTCCTGCCAACCAGCAACCCCAACGTGTGGATAGCCAAGGCGGGCAGTGCGGCGGCAGGCAAGATGGACATGCTCAGCGTATTGCTGCACGAATACGGCCATGCCCTCGGTCTCGACCACAGTGCCAACCCCAACGACTTCATGGCCCCCGATCTCCAGCCCGGCGAACGCCGTCTGCCAAGCGCTGCGGAACTGGCACTGATGAGCCAACTTGCTGCGCAATTGCAACAGGGTAATGCAACCACCTCAGTTGCCAGCTCAACTACACCCATGCCAAATAGCCCAATTGCACCCACGCTACCCATCGGCACTGCCCTCAGTGCCTTGCTGATTGGTCGTTTGCGCCGTACCGATTACGGCAGCTTATCGCCCGTCATCACCAGCGCGCAAATCCCCGCACCCCAGTTAGAACTTGCCATCAATCCCACGCTGGTCGGACTGAATAGCCCGCCCGTTTCGGCTGGTTCAGGGCAGGTTACGACAGGTTTGCCTACTGGTTGGATTGGCTATGGCAATGTATCCGCGAACACCTCAGGCACAGCTACGCTCAAAAATAGCGCAGGTGCCGATGCACAGCTTGCGCAAGCCTTTAATATCACCAGTCAAGATCGTTATCTTGAATTCACTGTATCCAACGGTTTGCAAAAAGGCAGCGGTCCAGCAGATGCAATTGCGACCTCAAGCATTGATTTATGTCGCCTCCCTTAAAACCTGAACCCTTCGACCCCAAGCCTATCCTCGCCAGTCTGCCTTTGCTGCCGGGCGTGTATCGCTATTTCGATGCTGCCGGAAACGTGTTGTATGTGGGCAAGGCCAAGCAGTTAAAAAAGCGCGTTTCGTCGTATTTTCAGAAGACTAACACCTCGCCACGCATACGCATGATGGTGTCGCATATCGCGCGCATCGAAACCACGGTGGTGCTTTCTGAGGCGGAAGCTTTGTTGCTGGAAAATAATCTTATCAAGTCGCTCAAGCCGCGTTACAACATTCTGTTCCGCGATGATAAGTCTTATCCCTATATTGTTTTGACTGGGCACGAGTATCCGCGTTTAACGTATTTTCGCGGCACACCGAACAAGCAGCATCAATACTTCGGCCCGTATCCCAATGCGCAAGCGGCGAAGGAAAGCAGCCAGTTGTTGCAAAAGATTTTTCGCATCCGCACTTGCGAGGACAGCGTATTTAGCAATCGTGCCCGGCCCTGTTTGTTGCATCAAATTCATCGCTGTACCGCGCCATGTGTGAATTTAATTTCTGCTGAAAATTACCAAGCCGATATACGCAATGCGGTGTTGTTGTTGCATGGCAGGCATCAGGAAGTCGAACAAAAATTGCGTGACGCGATGGAACACGCGGCGGCGGAATTCCACTACGAACACGCGGCGGTGTTGCGCGATCAAATGCGTGATTTGCACGTGGTACAACAAAAACAATTCGTTGAATCGACAGGTAACACCACCGATGCGGACATCATCGCGGTAATGCAACTGGACGATACGGTGTGCGTGAATCTGGCGATGATGCGCGGCGGGCGACACTTGGGCGATAAGAGTTTTTTCCCCGAACATGCCGATGGCCTCAGCTTGCATGAAGTCGTGGAAGCATTTATCGCGCAGCATTATTTGAATCGCAGCGTGCCATCGGTGTTGCTGGTGAATGTGGCATTCGATGACGCGACGTTGGCGGAAATTTTAAGCGAGCAAGCGGGTCATGCGGTGCGCATCGCACAGCCTGTCAGCGGAAATCGCAAGCAGTGGTTGACGATGGCAGAAAAGAACGCGCTGCTGGCTTTGCAGCAACGCAAAATGCAGCAAGGCGGGCAGCAGTTGCGATTGGACAGGTTGCGCGAGTTGGTGGGCTTGCCCGACTTGAATCGCATCGAATGTTTTGACATCAGCCACACCATGGGCGAGGCCACGCAAGCCTCGTGCGTGGTGTATGAAAATCTCGACATGCGTTCCGCGCAATATCGCCGCTACAACATTTCCGGCATCACACCCGGCGACGACTACGCCGCGATGCGTCAGGCACTCACGCGGCGTTACGAAAAACTTTCGGCAGGCGAGGGTAGCCGTCCTGATTTAATTTTGATTGACGGCGGTTTGGGGCAATTGCATATCGCCATGGAAGTCATGGCGGAACTGGGTTTGAGCGATATGCCGCTGGTCGGCGTGGCAAAAGGTGTGGAGCGAAAAGTCGGCATGGAACAATTGATTTTCCCCGATAAAGAAGCCATACGTTTGCCTAGCGACAATCCCGCCTTGCATCTCATCCAGCAAGTGCGCGACGAGGCACATCGCTTTGCCATCACCGGCCACCGAGCCAAGCGTGGCAAGGCACGCACGGTGTCTAGTCTGTCCGAAATTAGCGGCGTGGGCGACAAACGCAGGCGCAATTTGCTCACGCATTTTGGTGGACTGCGCGAGGTGCAACAGGCGAGTGTCGAACAGCTTTGCGAAGTTGAGGGTATCAGCAAAGCACTTGCCGAGATGATTTATCAGCAACTGCATTAAGCGGGTAAATCGCTTGCTGAATTGATTTACCAGCAGCTACACTAAGCGCATTACAAAAATATATCATTTGCAGCCTGTACTCATGCCTATCAATATTCCAAATTTGCTGACGTGGTTGCGCATTCTGTTGATTCCCGTGTTCGTCGCGGTATTTTATTTTTCAGACGAAACGATGAACTCACCGTTAAAGAACTTGATTGCCACCAGTATCTTTTTTTTGGCATCGATGACTGATTGGTTGGATGGGTATCTGGCGCGCAAACTCAATCAGACCTCGGCGTTCGGCGCGTTCCTTGACCCGGTCGCGGACAAATTGATGGTGGCGGCAGCATTGTTGATATTGGTCAAACTCGGACGTGCCGACGCGCTCATTGCTTTCATTATCATAGGTCGCGAGATTACCATCTCCGCATTGCGCGAATGGATGGCGAAAGTTGGCGCGAGTAAGAGCATCGCAGTGTCGATG
>JBAVPP010000318.1:0-1716 GCA_049693175.1 Gallionella sp.
GACCCGGATCGTTTTACTTCGGTGCGTTTGCAGCAGGGTGTGTATGGCCAGCGTCAGGAAGGCGTGAATATGTTGCGCATCAAGATTCCCGGCGGGCGTATCAATGCGAATCAACTGGAAGCGATTGCCGATGTGACGCAGACTTTTTCGCAGCGCGGCATCGCACACGTCACCACGCGCCAAGCGATACAAATCCATTTCATTCCGCTGGCGAAAATGCCCAGCGCGATGCGCCGTTTGGCCGAGGTAAAAATGACTTCGCGCGAGGCTTGCGGAAACACCGTGCGCAATATGTCGGCGTGTGCCTTGTCCGGCGTGTGCCCCAAAGAACATGTGGATGTGGCGACGCATATCGACGGCGCGACGGCGCACTTTTTGCGCAATCCGCTGAATCAGCAAATGCCGCGTAAATTCAAAATTAGTTTCTCTGCATGCGAGTCGGATTGCGCGCAATCGCTGTTGCATGACGCGGGCATCGTCGCGGTAAAAAAAGACGGCAAGCATGGTTTTATGGTCAAGGCGGGCGGCGGATTGGGACACAAGCCGCGCGAATCTATCGTGGTCGAGGAGTTCATACCCGAACATGAATTATTGTTCGCGATGGAAGCCTTGGTGACGCTGCACAATAAATATTCGGACCGCACCAAGCGCGCCAAATCACGCATCAAATTTTTGGTGGAGCGTTTTGGTGCGGACGGTTTCCGCGAAAAATATCGCGAGGAATTCGAGCGCACCAAACAGGCACTCGCCGATCAGCCTTATCCCAAAGGCGAGTGGCGCGAGCAGACTGGACAGCAGGTTCCCGGTGCGGGCGCACCGCGCAAAATATTTGCACAACGTCAGCCGGGATTGTTCGTGTTCCCGGTCGCGCTGCCGATAGGTGATACCACACCTGCGCAACTGCACGGTGTCGCAAAACTGTTGCGTGCACAAGGTTTGGATGAGGTTCACACCACGCAGGACCAGAACCTCATCATTTTGAATGTGCCGGAAAATAAAGTGGTGACGCTGCGCAATGGGCTGGCGGCATTGGGTTTGTATGAGCCGATGACGGGCGACAACGTGGTGGCTTGCCCCGGCACTTCAACTTGCCGCTTGGGCATCACCGCCAGTACCGTTATCGCGCCGCAAATATTCGGTGGCAAGGCAGATTTGCGCATACGCGTGTCGGGTTGCCACAATGGTTGTGCGCAGCCGGAGACGGGTGATATCGGCATTTATGGCGAAGGTAAACGCATGCACGGCAAGTTGGTGCCGCATTACCAGATGTACTTCGGTGGCAATGGTACGGGTGGCGGCAAGTTGGCGGTGAAAGGCCCGTCGCTTCCGGTAGCGCGTGTCAAAAAAGCCATAGAGCGCGTGCAAAAAGAACATCTGCAAAGTGGCGAACAAAGTTTTTTTGCTTGGGCGCATGCGCAACCCGCTAACTATTTCAAAGAGCTGTTGGCTGACTTGGGTGAAGTGAAAGCCGAAGCCTTGCAAACTGTGATGCAAGACTACGGCGAAGCCAGTGATTTCCGCGTGTTGCAACTGGGTGGTGGTGAGTGCGCCGGTGCGACGCAGGTGATGATAGGCGCGAATTTCTTTGAAGCGGCACACGAACGCGAGTATCGCAACGCGCTGGTGTTCCAACGCAAGTACGACGAGGCGGCGCAATGTAACGAAGCAATTTTGCGTTTATTGGGTTCGGGCTTGGCGCAATTATTGGGCGGCACA
>JBAVPP010000319.1:0-1563 GCA_049693175.1 Gallionella sp.
TTTGTTGGGTGAAGAATGCGCGACTCGAAACAATTCGATGTCATCGTGATCGGCGGTGGACATGCCGGAACGGAAGCGGCGCTAGCCAGTGCCCGTACGGGTTGCTCCACGCTTTTGCTCACCCACAGCATCGAAACGCTGGGCGTAATGTCTTGCAATCCCTCCATAGGCGGCATTGGAAAAGGCAATTTAGTCAAGGAAGTAGACGCTCTGGGTGGTGCCATGGCGGCCGCTACGGATGAGGGCGGCATCCAATTCCGTATCTTGAATGCTTCGAAAGGCCCTGCAGTCCGCGCGACTCGCGCGCAGGCAGACCGAGCGCTCTACAAGCAGGCGATCCGCAAGCGCTTGGAAAACCAGCCTAACCTCTTGCTGTTTCAACAGCCAGCAGAAAAACTTCTGATAGAACAAGGATGTGTCGTAGGAGTACAGACGCAATTGGGCCTGAATTACAGAGCTAAAACCGTGGTACTTACGACCGGTACCTTTTTGTCCGGATTGGTGCATGTTGGATTGTCGAATTATCCGGCAGGACGAGCAGGCGATCCACCATCGATTGGGCTCGCACATAATTTGCGCGAATTGGGTCTGCCCATCGGGCGCTTGAAAACGGGAACTCCGCCGCGTATTGACGGGCGCAGCATCGATTTTTCAGTTATGCAGGAACAGCATGGCGATATCCCTGTTCCGGTGTTCTCATTCCTGGGTCACGCATCGCAACATCCGCGGCAATTGCCGTGCTGGGTCACCCAGACCAACGAGCGCACGCACGAGATCATTCGCAACGGCTTGGGGGAGTCACCTTTATTTACTGGAGTTATAGAGGGAGTGGGCCCACGCTATTGTCCTTCCATCGAAGACAAGATCACGCGTTTTGCGGGAAAAAATTCCCACCAGATATTTCTGGAGCCGGAAGGGTTGACCACGCACGAGATCTATCCGAACGGTATTTCAACCAGCCTTTCCTACGATACACAGCTGGCACTGGTGCGTTCCATCAAGGGACTAGAGAACGCGCATATTACGCGGCCAGGCTACGCTATCGAATATGATTATTTCGATCCGCGCGGGCTGAAGATGTCCTTGGAAACCAAGACTATAAGCGGCTTGTTCTTAGCCGGACAGATCAACGGAACTACGGGCTACGAAGAGGCTGCCGCACAAGGTTTGCTGGCTGGCGTGAACGCTGCGTTGCACGCGAAAGAAAAAGATGCGTGGTGCCCACGCCGTGACGAAGCGTATTTGGGCGTCATGGTGGATGACCTGATCACACGCGGTGTTTCCGAGCCATACCGCATGTTCACGAGCCGCGCGGAATATCGCCTGCAGTTGCGCGAAGACAATGCTGACATGCGCCTCACAGAAATTGGTCGTCGTCTCGGACTCGTAGACGATGAGCGCTGGAAAGCATTTGAACAAAAGCGCGAGAAGATCGCGCGCGAGTTGGAGCGGTTGAAAACAACCTGGGTGAATCCACGCATGCTGGATAAAGCCGATGCTGAACGCGTTTTGGGTAAAGAAATCGAACGAGAATATTGTCTGTACGATTTGCTGCGTCGCCCC
>JBAVPP010000320.1:0-3209 GCA_049693175.1 Gallionella sp.
TTTTTCGTTTTGCATGAACAAATACTCAGTCGCGCCCGCCGCGATAACCGTCACCGCCATCACCTTCGCCGCGACCACGGCTCTCACCGCCACCATCACGATGCTCACCTTCGCCGCGATAACCACCGCCTTCACCGCCGCGATACTCGCCGCCGCGTCCGCCGCCCTCACCACCAATTGCCGCCCCCAGCGCGCCGCCGATAATCGCGCCACCTATCGCACCGTTCACCGCCGGATCTTCAGCACACGCAGTCAATAACAACAATATTGCAATCAAACTTAGTTTTTTCATCGTAACTCCCTATACATTTTAGAAATAAAAATTGAATCAATCGCGCTCATGGTCGCGTTCGTGATCACGCTCATGGTCGCGATGTTCGTGGCCACGGTGATGTTCTTCATCGGCACGGTCTCCTGAATATTGCGCAGGCTGAACAGGGCGCATTGCTTGTGCGGGCGGAGCATTGTTGTGACTGCCCACCGCCGCACCCGCGCCACCGCCGATTGCCGCGCCCAAAATCGCGCCATTATTGCCACCTACATTTTGTCCAATTGCCGCGCCCGCGCCGCCACCCAACGCACCGCCCAGAATTGCGCCCACATCCGCCGCATACGCACCCGTGCCGGCTGCTGATAACAAAACAATTGCTAATACTTTTTTCATGATCTCTCCGTGTAGTCGTTATTGAAAGGATAGTTTTTGCTGCATGGCTTAGTCATGCGTCCGTTCAGTTTAGTTCCTGAAGTAGCCTTACAGCAAGTGTATGCAAGATTGTCAGGTATGGAAATCGCGTGATATTCTCAACCACTTTCCAGCCTACACACATCGCCGAATAACAATGTCCGTCTCTATCAAATCTCCTTCCGAAATCGAAAAAATGCGCGTCGCTGGTCGTCTAACCAGCGAGGTACTCGACTATATCGGTCCCTTCGTCAAAGCCGGTGTCACCACCAACGAGTTGGATAAGTTGTGCCATGACTTGATCGTCGATGTGCAAAAAGGCATACCTGCGCCGCTCAATTACGCGCCGGGCGGACACACGCCGTATCCCAAATCTATTTGCACCTCGATTAATCATCAGATCTGCCACGGTGTGCCCAGCGACAAAGCGTTGAAGAATGGCGACATCGTCAATCTCGACATCACCGTTATCAAAGATGGTTATCACGGCGATAGCAGCCGCATGTTTTATGTTGGCGAACCGTCCATACAAGCCAAGCGTTTGTGCGAAGTGACCTATCAATCCATGTGGCGCGGCATCCGCACAGTTAAAGCCGGTTCGTATCTGGGTGATGTGGGCTTCGCGATTCAAAGTTATGTGGAGCCGCTGGGCTTTAGTGTGGTGCGCGAATTCTGCGGCCACGGCATCGGTGCAAAATTTCACGAAGAGCCGCAAGTGCTGCATTACGGTCGCCCCAAGACCGGATTGCGGTTGGAGGCCGGCATGATATTCACCATCGAGCCCATGATTAACGCAGGCAAAAAAGACATCAAACAACTGGGCGATGGCTGGACGGTGGTGACTAAAGATCACAGCCTGTCGGCGCAATTTGAACATACGATTTTAGTCACTGACACAGGCTATGAAGTGCTGACTGTTTCCGATGGCTGCCCCGCTGCAAACTTTGGCTAATTCGATTTCCCAACTGCGCGACGAACTGCGTCGCGACCGTGCCGTGCTAGAGCAAAATTTTTTGCAGCATGGACAAGTGGCGCGCCAACTGCTCGCGCACAGCCGCTTAATCGACCAATATCTGCGCTGGGTTTGGGACGCTCTCGCGTTGCCAGCACATATCGCGCTGGTCGCGGTGGGCGGTTATGGGCGCGCCGAACTTGCGCCAAAATCCGACATCGACTTGCTCATACTGCTGGATGCGGATGCCGATGAATCGCTGCAACAAAAACTCTCCGAATTAATTACGCAACTTTGGGATATCGGGCTGGAAGTTGGCCACAGCATACGCACCATAGACGAGTGCGTGAGTGAGTCCGACGACATCACGGTGCAAACGAATCTGCTCGAAGCTCGGCTGATTTGCGGCGATGAAAAACTTTTTGCCGCGCTGCAAATCTCCACGCGCAAACATTTAGACCCGCGTGATTTTTTTAACGCAAAACTTAAAGAGCAACAGCAACGTCACGCGCGTTTTGTCGATGCCGATTTCAATCTCGAACCGAATCTCAAAGAAAGTCCCGGCGGACTGCGCGACCTGCAAACCATTATGTGGATTAGCCGAGCGGCGGGCTTGGGCACACGCTGGAGCGACTTGGCACATGCGGGTTTAATTAGCGTGTCGGAAGCGCAGCACATCGCCAAACACGACGCGTTGCTCAAAACTTTGCGCACCCGTTTGCACTATCTGGCCAAGCGTCGTGAGGATAGGCTGATGTTCGATTTTCAAACGCCGCTCGCCGAGCAAATGGGCATCGCCGCGTCCGCGCATCGCCGCGCTAGCGAACATCTGATGCAGCGTTACTACAAAACGCGCCGCGCGGTGCGCCAATTCAACACCATCGTGCTGCAAAATTTGCATGACTATTTATTCCACGCCACGCCGCCGCGTCACGCGCTCAACGAGCGGTTTAGCATAGTAGGCACGCTGCTGGATATACGCGACGAACATTTATTTGAACACACACCGGCGGCGATTTTTGAGTTGTTTTTGTTGCTGGAAAAACACAGCGAACTCACCGACCTGACCGCCAAAACTTTGCGAGCGGTGTGGCGTGCGCAAAGTCAAATCGGCGCGGCATTCCGGCGCGATCCTATCAATCGCAGTCACTTCATGGAGATTTTGCGCCAGCCGCAAGGTGTGTTGCACGCGCTGCGGCGCATGAACCAATACGGCATACTCGGTGCGTACTTGCCAGCCTTCGGGCGCATCGTCGGGCAAATGCAGCACGATTTATTTCACGTCTACACCGTGGACGAACACATTCTGATGGTGGTGCGTAATCTGCGCCGGTTTACCGTGCCAGAATTCGCCCACGAACATCCGAAATGCAGCGAACTCATCAATACGTTTGCGCGCCCAGAAGTATTGTTTGTCGCGGGATTATTCCATGACATTGCCAAAGGTCGCGGCGGGGATCACGCGCAACTCGGCAAAAGAGACGCGCGCCAATTTTGCAAACAGCATCTGCTCAGTCGAGACGATACCGAGCTCGTGGTGTGGTTGGTCGAGCAACATTTGAACCTGTCCGCGAC
>JBAVPP010000321.1:0-13768 GCA_049693175.1 Gallionella sp.
TCTTGCGCGTCATCAAACATACCGTTGATGGCGATATTGAAAATATTTTCGTCTTGCAAAGAATACATTTGCGCGCGCTGGAACGCCGACATTTTTCCATTCGGCGAAAGCATGAACACACGGATGCCGCGCTTGCCGCGCATCGCATATTCCGCCGCCGAACCGGTGTCGCCGGAAGTCGCGCCTAGTATGTTTAACTCATCGTGTTGTTTGGCTAAAGCGTACTCGAACAAATTGCCCAGCAACTGCATGGCCATGTCTTTGAACGCCAGCGTCGGGCCATTGGAAAGCTCCAGCATATGCACGCCTTTTTCCAACGTGCGCAGCGGCGTAATTTGTGCGAAGTCCGAATCCGCGCGACCTTTGTTGTACACCTCGGCGGTGTACGTCTTGCTGATGATGGCGCGCAAATCCGCCGCCGGAATATCAGTAGCAAACTTCGACAACACCGCAAACGCGAGGTCGGCATACGACAGATTGCGCCACACATCCAGCTCGACGCGCGTCACCTGCGGATAAGTTTCCGGCAGATATAGTCCGCCATCCGGCGCGAGCCCGCCCAACAGAATTTCGGTAAAAGTTTTCGCCGGCGCATTGCCGCGTGTGGAAATGTATTTCATAACCTTCCTTCAGAGCCGTCATTCCCGCACAGGCGGGAATCCAGCAAAAAACAATTCGGCAAAGCCGACATGACAAGATTTTGTCCCGCTACGCGGGGGGCTTTTCTATCAACTGGATTCCCGCCTGCGCGGGAATGACAGCCGTTCAAATACCTTCGACCAAAAACAGCACCGAGTGCTTGGTGCAATGCGCTACGCTTATTGCACCCTACGAATATTATTTCTTACGTTTTGCTTCTCGTTGCTGAACGAAACCTTCGATGAATTCAGGCGTTGGTCGAAGCTCACCAATTTGCCAATTTTTGGGTTCTTCTTCCTCAATTTGTATCCATACCATTTTCCGAAATTCAGGATTTCCACCGCCTTCGGTTTCAACCAATAATTCAGTAAATTTATCCATCAAATATTTTTTCTGTTCATCGGACAATAACCCTTTGACAGTTCGTAAATTCAAGAATGGCATTTATTTCTCCTTGGAATTATTTTCCGAGTTCTTCCAAACGTAACTTCGTCACCTTCCCCGCCACCACGCCCAACGCTTCAATCTTCGCAATCGCGGCATTGATACGTTTCTCGCGTGTTAGGTGCGTGAGCATAATCAGGTCGGTTTGGTCTTCGCCTTCGCCGGGCTCCTTCTGAATCACCGCGTCGATGGAGATTTGTTCATCCGCGAGGATGCGCGTGATGTCGGCCAGCACGCCGGGTTTGTCTTGCACGCGCAGGCGCAGGTAGTAGCTGGTTTGCACTTCATCCATAGGCAAAATTTTCAAATCCGCCATCGCGTTCGGCTGAAAAGCCAGATGCGGCACGCGATTCAGCGGGTCGGCGGTGTGCATACGGGTCACATCGACGAGGTCGGCAATCACCGCGCTGGCAGTCGGTTCAGCACCCGCGCCCTTGCCGTAATACAACGTTGCACCGACCGCATCGCCTTGCACCACGACGGCATTCATCGCGCCTTCGACATTGGCAATTAAACGCTTCGATGGAATCAAAGTCGGATGCACGCGCAACTCCACGCCTTCGTCAGTGCGCTTCGTGATACCCAATAATTTGATGCGATAACCGAGTTGTTCGGCGTATTTAATATCAATCGCATCGAGCTTGGAAATGCCTTCGATATAAGCTTTGTCGAACTGAATCGGAATACCAAACGCGAGCGAGGCCAGTAGCGTGATTTTGTGCGCGGCATCCACGCCTTCGATGTCGAAAGTCGGATCGGCTTCGGCGTAACCCAGACGCTGCGCCTCTTTCAGCACAGTATCGAAGCTCAAACCTTTGTCGCGCATCTCGCTCAAAATAAAATTGGTCGTGCCGTTGATGATGCCCGCTATCCATTCGATGCGGTTCGCAGTCAGACCTTCGCGCAGTGCTTTGATGATAGGAATGCCACCCGCCACCGCCGCTTCAAACGCGACCATCACACCCTTATCCTGCGCGGCTTTGAATATCTCGTTGCCGTGTGTGGCGAGCAATGCCTTGTTCGCGGTGACGACGTGTTTGCCATTCGCAATCGCTTTCAACACCAACTCTTTCGCCACACCGTAACCGCCGATGAGTTCGATAACGATGTCCACTTCCGGGGCACTCACGACCGAGAACGCATCATCCGTGACGCGACACGCACCGCCTGTGACTTTTTTCGCCAATTCGATATTGCGATCAGCGACCACCGTGATACGAATAGGGCGACCAGCGCGGCGCGCAATTTCTTCCGCGTTACGCTGCAACACCGTAAATGTGCCGCCGCCTACCGTGCCGATACCGAGAAGTCCTACGTTGATGGGTTTGATGTTCATAGTTATTTTGTCTGTGAAAAGTTATATGTGAAAAAGTGAAATGTGAGGGCGGTGTTACGTGTTACGTTTCACCTTTCACATTTCACGTCTTAATTCGTGCCGTGATTTTTTCTGTATTGCTCAAGAAAGCGCGCGATGCGTCCGATTGCATCGGTTAAATCATCGGTGTTGGGTAAGAACACCACGCGGAAATGATCGGGCGTTTTCCAATTGAAACCTGTACCCTGCACCACCAGCACTTTTTCCGCTTCGAGCAATTCCAAAATGAATTGCTGGTCGTTGGCAATCGGATAAATTTTCGGGTCGAGACGCGGAAATAAATACAGCGCGGCTTTGGGTTTCACGCACGTCACGCCCGGAATCTCGGTCAATAATTTGTATGCAAGGTCGCGCTGTTTACACAGCCGGCCGCCGGGCGCGACCAAGTCGTTGATGCTTTGATAACCGCCCAGCGCAGTCTGGATGGCGAACTGTCCCGGCACGTTGGAACACAAGCGCATCGAGGCCAAAATGGTCAGGCCGTTAATGTAATCCTGCGCATGTTTTTTCTGTCCCGATACCACCATCCAACCGGCGCGATAGCCGCAGGCGCGATAATTCTTCGACAAACCGTTCATGGTCACAAACAACACGTCGTCGGCCAGCGATGCCATCGAAGTATGCGTCACGCCATCGTACAAAACCTTGTCGTAAATCTCGTCGGCAAAAATAATCAACTGATGTTCGCGCGCCAATTGAATAATCTCTTTGAGAATTTCATCGGAGTACAACGCGCCGGTCGGATTGTTCGGATTGATGACCACGATGGCTTTTGTATTCGGCGTAATCTTGGCTTTCATGTCCGCCAGATTCGGATTCCAATCGTTCGCTTCGTCGCACACATAATGGCGCGGCGTGCCGCCCGCCAGCGTGACCGCCGCCGTCCACAGCGGATAATCCGGTGCGGGCACGAGCACTTCATCGCCAGTATTCAACAATCCTTGCATCGCCATGACGATGAGTTCTGACGCGCCGTTGCCGATATAAATATCATCCAGTCCCACGCCCATGATTTTCTTGGCTTGGCAATAATGCATGATGGCTTTACGCGCCGCGAACATACCTTTGGAATCGGAATAGCCGGACGAGTTCGGCATGTTCAGAATCACGTCCTGCTGCACCTCTTCCGGGGCTTCAAAACCGAACGGTGCGAGGTTGCCGATGTTCAACTTGATGATACGCTGACCTTCTTCTTCCATCTGCTTGGCGCGTTCCATCACCGGGCCGCGTATGTCGTAGCAGACGTTGGAAAGTTTGGTCGATTTGAGTATGGGTTTCACGATGTTAGAATCCGGTGCTAATCTGGGTTAACTTGGGATTTTACCTGCGCGGACACCGCACAGCAAATAGGAGTTTTGATGAAATTACATTTAGCCAATTTGGGCGACACCAAAATGTTCACCGGTCACGATGCGGATAGCGTTTCCGTCAACCGTGTGCGCTATGACCGCAACATCGTGGTGAACGCGCATGAAGTCCGCGAGGATTGGTCAGTCAAGGATTTTGACGCACTAGACGAAAATCATTTCAAGTATTTTTTGGCGTTCCAGCCCGATGTGATTTTAATCGGCACGGGCAAACAGCAACGCTTCTCACACCCTAAACTTTATCGCGCGCTGACCGATAAAGGTATAGGTGTTGAATTCATGGACACACCTGCCGCCTGCCGCACTTACAACATTTTGGTCGCCGAAGATCGCAATGTTGTCGCGGCGATTATGCTTTAAGGTTAAACAAAATCACTAGCCACAGAGATCACAGAGTACACAGAGAAAGGCACTCCGCAGCAGGCGAGTTGAATAGGTTTTCTCTGTGTCCTCTGTGGCTAATTTTTGCAATAATATTTTGAGGTAAATACCGTTATGACCCATCCCTTGCAGGCAGTCATCGCTCAAACCAAGCAAGTCATCGTCGGTAAGCCTATGCAAATCCGACTCGCGCTGGTTTGCTTGCTGGCGCGCGGGCATTTGCTGATTGAAGATTTACCCGGTGTGGGCAAGACCACATTAGCGCATGTGCTGGCGAAAACATTGGGCTTGCAATTTCAGCGCATCCAGTTCACCAGCGATTTATTACCCGCCGATATTTTGGGTGTGTCGGTGTATCAGCGCGACACGGCGGATTTCAAATTTCATCCCGGCCCGATATTCGCGCAAATGATTTTGGCGGACGAAATCAATCGTGCCACACCCAAGGCTCAAAGCGCGTTGCTCGAAGCAATGGAAGAACAACAAGTCACCATCGAAGGCGTGACGCGTGTTTTGCCCGCACCGTTTTTTGTCATCGCCACACAAAATCCCGCGCATCAAATCGGCACATTTCCGCTGCCGGAATCTCAACTCGACCGATTTTTGATGCGCATCGCGCTGGGCTATCCCGACGCGCAAGCGGAACGCGGATTGTTATCCGGCGTGGACAGACGAGAACTAGTCGCCAAACTTGCACCGCAGATGGAAGCCGCAGAGTTGCTGGCTTTACAACAACATGCGCAACAGATTTTTGTCTCGCCCGCCCTGCTCGATTATGTGCAAGCCATTCTCAAACACACCAGAGAATCGGCGAGCTATGTTCATGGTTTATCACCGCGCGCCGGACTTGCTTTGCTTGCCGCCGCACGCGCTTGGGCATTGCTCGACGGTCGCAACGCCGTGCTACCGGAAGACGTGCAAACCGTGCTGCCCGGCGTGGTCAGCCACCGTTTGCAAAGCGCGCAAGAATCGAAAAGTTTGCATAGCGAAACACTAGGACGCGAGTTGATTGCGGCGGTTGCGATTCCGTAAAAATAAGTTAATGCAAACAAAATAAATGGCGCGTTGTGAAGTGCAGTTATTTGCTTAACATGTCTATGTATTTTAATTGCGACAAAATCACTAGGTTTTCGTATAGAATCATGGCTTGCAACGAAAGTCTTAAAGAATAAAAATAACCAATTATAGGGGGGCGGTATCTACACCACTTTCGCAAAATACGCATTGTTTGCGCTCACAAAATCTACCCACTCTTGCTATCGCGCATACCAAGAGTGCGGATTTTTGAGTGTGTCCGCCGCGACGATTTTGCAAAACATGCCGAAGTCATGAATCGTTATTTACACCCTATTCCGCTTGCAATTCTTTCTCTGCTATTGATCAGCGGATTGGGCTTCATCTACTGGAAATCCGAGACCTTCATCGTTACCAAACAAACCCAGATTACTGATAATTTACGGCGCATGGAACAACTTGATGCCGAGTGGAATCTGGATGTGTGGCGCGCCAAAGACGGCGTGACTAACGAGAGCGACCACGCCAATTCCCCGCAAGCAAAACTGATGCGACTGAAAACCCAAATCAGCGCGCAGCTCTCGCCTATGGGCAATGCGGCCTTGAACCAACAGGATGCTGACCTGCAAAATTTGATTTCTAAAAAACTGGATTTGATCGAGACTTTCAAATCGCAAAGTGAAGTGCTGACCACCTCGCTTAAATCTTTGCCTGCCGCAAACGCCACGCTACAGCAGCTCATTGCGGATGAAAAAAACAAGAACGCGGCACGCGCTCCGGCTCTTTCCAGTATGGGCGAACTGGCGGACAAACTACTCACCGAAACGCTCAAATACAACCTCGCGCCAAATGCCGATCAAAAATTGGCGGTTGAACAAAACATTGGTCTGATCGAAGCCTCCGAATCCGGCAATCCGAAACCCATCATCGATCAAATTGATGTTTTGCTCAATCATGCGCGCACCGTGTTGCGCCAGAAAGAACGAGAGGACACGCTGTTAAAAAGTATCAACGCGCTGGCGGCTTCGCAGCAAACCACCCAGATCGACAACATCCTGAGCGAGGAGTATGGCGGACGATTGAAAATGCAGCAGAAATATCGCAATTACCTGTTCGCTTATTCCGGCCTGTTGCTGGCACTGCTCGCCTACGCCGGATACAAATTGGTCGGCACGGTGCGTGACATCAACGCGGCGAATACCAAACTCAACAATGTGAACGAAGAATTGCATGCCACCAACGCCTCGCTGGATAAGCAAGTGGTGGCGCGTACCCAAATGGTCACACAGGCGATGGAGGAACTCAAAGAGTCGCAAGTGCAACTGGTTCAATCCGAAAAAATGGCTTCTATCGGGCAGATGGTCGCGGGCGTGACGCATGAAATCAACACGCCGCTTTCCTATGTAAAAAGCGGTCTGGAGATTGCCCACACCCGTGTCGAGATGTTCGCTGAGCTCATCAATGAATCGGTACTACTCAATACCATGCTGGAAAGTGGCCAGATGGATGAAGAGATGATGGGGCATCAACTCCAACGCATCGGAGAAGTATCCAAAACCTTGTCCGAAGGCGATGTTGTGCAGGAGTTAAGCGGGCTTTTGGACGACGGTTTGCATGGTATCGATCAGATTTCCGAGATTGTGGTCGGTCTGAAAAACTTCAGCCGCGTGGACCGCGAAAAAGTGGTCGAATTCAACGTGCATGACGGCTTGGATGTCACACTCAAAATCGCGAGAAACATTGTCAAACACAAAACTATTGTCAAACAATACGGCGAAAATATCAGCATGATTACCTGCTCGCCGTCAGCGATTAACCAAGTGTTCCTCAACTTGATCAGCAACGCGGCGCAAGCCACGGGGGATGACGGCGAAATCAGACTGGTCACCGCGCAACAGGGGCAATTCGTGCGCATCGACATCATCGACAATGGTAGCGGCATCCCCGAAGAAGCACTCAACAAAATCTTCGAGCCTTTTTTCACCACCAAAAAAATCGGCGAAGGCACAGGCTTGGGATTATCCATCGTCAAGCGCATTATCAAGGAACACGGCGGCAACATCAAAGTACAATCGAAGTTGGGCATGGGTACCAAATTCACCATTTTGCTACCCGTAGAAATCGCGCCGCCACCGCCCAAACCAAAAAAGGCAACCACCTAGCCTGCTAACGTTTAGACAATAACAACTTAAAACCGAATCACTAGAGAAAATCAGCGAGGACAATATGCTACGCTCCGCCCCCCAAAAAATCGCGCCACCCAAAATCGTTGCGCCACGCCCACCGGAATTGCAAACCAGCAGCAAACCCAAGGTGATGTTCGTGGATGACGAAGAACGCATCTTGAACGCCATGCGCGCGCTGTTCCGGCTCAAGTACGATGTTGTGACCACGACCGATGGCTATGAGGCGTTGGCGTTGCTCAAGCAGCACCACTTTGAACTTATCGTCAGCGACCAGCGTATGCCGATTATGAAAGGTGTGGACTTGCTGCGGCAGGCCAAACTGGTCTCTCCCAACACCGTGCGTATTCTGCTTACCGGCTTCTCGGATTTGGCCGACTTGATGGGTTCGATTAACGATGGCGAAATTTTCCGCTTCGTCAGTAAGCCTTGGGTCAATGATGAGTTGTCGCAAATCGTTGCAGACGGCGTGAATGTGGGTATCGCACTCTCGGCCGAAGCGTTCCACTCGCGTTCTCAGGAAGTCCCCAAATACGTCGAGCCCACGGCAAAAGACAAAGACAATATCATCATCATCAACGGCGATCCGGCGATGTATCAATTGGTCACCGGCCTGCTGCCAACCTGCAAAGTATTCCCGGCGCGCAACCACAAAGAAGCACTGGCTTTGATGACGCAACACGAAGTCGCGATTGTGGTGTCGAGTATGGATGGCGACCACCGAGCCGACACCGCGTTCTTTTCTTTGCTCAAACGCGAACACCCGCAAATCACCTCCATCATCATCGCGCCAAGCGGCGACTCGGAGGCCTTGATTAGCCTGATCAATCACGCCCGCGTGTTCCGTTATATGTTCAAGCCGCTGAAGACCGGACTACTGAACGTGTATCTGCATTCCGCGCTCAGGGAATACATGAAATTCAAGACTTCGCCACAATTGCTCAAACAACAACAACCCGCCGAACCGCGTGTATCTCTGCATGTTTCACCGGCGATTGTCGCCATGCTCAAAGGACTCAAAAGCTTCTTCAAAAAATCATAAGGACGCGGGAAATTGCACGCCAGCACCCGGCAATTTCCCCTTCTATTTACTGCTTCCGTGGACTCGACTGATGCGGTAATCGCAACTCCTGATGCTGACCGCACTTAAACAAACTTTCCGCAACTGGGCGATGCGCCGCAGCGTCGAGACCGGCACGGTGGTACTCACCCAGCGGCGCATTTACATCATTCCCTCGCGGCAGGGATTCGCCTTCGTTATCGTGCTGATTTTGATGTTGCTCGGCGACATCAATTACGACTTGAGTCTGGGATATGTGCTGACCTTTTTGCTGGCAATGATCGCGGTGATGTCCATGCTGGTGACGTTCCGCAATTTCGCGCATTTGCATATCCGCGCTGGTCAAATCGAACCGGTGTTCGTCGGCGAACCTGCGCGATTCGTTTTTCATTTCGACAATCCCGGCAAACAAATACGCTACCAGATTCATTTGCACGACGATGCAAAAAACAGCACGCTATTCGATTTGCCCGCCGGCATTTCCACAACCATAAATCTGGCGATTCCCACCGCACGACGCGGCTGGTTGGATAGTGATCGCCTCACGCTGCACACCGGATTCCCGCTGGGACTTTTTTACGCGTGGACCTATATTCATTTTGACGTGCGCGCGCTGGTGTATCCTCAACCCGCGCTGAGTTCGCCACTGCCCGCCGCCACCGCGCACGATGGCACAGGAAAAATTTTAGTCGCCGGTGACGAAGATTTTTCCGGCTTGCGCAACTATGTCGCGGGCGATGCCATGCCGCGCATCGCATGGAAAGCATTGGCGCGCGAGCAAGGTCTGCAAGTCAAACAATTTACCGCGCCGCAAGGCAGTGACTTATGGTTGGACTGGGCGCAGTTGGGCGATATGGCACAAGAACAAAAACTGCAAGTGCTGACGCGCTGGGTGCTGGATGCCGATGCGCAAAATTTACGCTATGGTTTACGGCTGCCGAATACAGAACTGTTGCCGCAAAATAATCCCTCGCATCGCGCAGAATGTTTGCGCAACTTGGCGTTGTTCGGATTGGATGAGCGATGAAAAGAAAGCAAACCCAAAAAGTAATTTTACGTTCGATTTTTGTTTGCTTTTATTTCATGCCTTTCGTGGACAAGGTTTAGGGATTTTTGATGAATAAATCTCTCATCTACAGTCTCACGTTTTGCATCTTGCTGGTCATCGCGCCGCATGCGGAACATCTGCCGCCGTGGATTTCTGCGTTGTGCGCGACCCTGCTAATCTGGCGCGCTTATCTCACCTATAGTGGCTCGCCATTGCCATCGCGCTGGTTATTGCTACTCATCACATTAGGCAGTGTGATCGCCATCGCCATGAGTTTTCACAGTCTGTTCGGGCGCGAAGTCGGCGTGACGTTGCTGGTGTTGCTCGCCACGTTAAAACTCATGGAATTGCGTGCCACACGCGATGCGGTGTCGCTGATTTTTTTGTCGTGCTTTCTTATCATCACTAATTTTTTCTACTCGCAAAGCATTCCCACCGCGCTGTTGATGTTCGCCACGATGTTTGTCGTCGTCGCCACCTGGTTGCGTATCCACGCGCCCACCATCACCTTCCAACCGCAATTGCGCCACGCCAGCTTTGCCCTGCTGCAAGCGATTCCGCTAATGCTGATTTTGTTCGTACTGTTCCCGCGTGTGCAAGGCCCGCTGTGGGGGATGCCGCAGGATGCGTACAACAGCAGCGGGCTTTCCGACAATATGTCACCGGGCAGTTTGAGCAAATTGTCGCTGTCCGAAGCCGTGGCATTTCGCGTCACGTTCAAAAATAAATCGCCGCGCCGCGATCAACTCTATTGGCGCGGGCCGGTGCTGTGGCAATACGATGGACGCACGTGGACGAGTGGTACATCGCCCACGGCAAATGTCCTGCCGCAATACGGTGTGACCGCGCAAACGACGGATTACAGCGTGGTACTCGAAGCGCATAACAAAACTTGGTTGTTCGCGCTGGATATGCCGACTACGTTGCCCGCCGGCGCGCATTTTTCCGGCGACATGCAAGTCATCAACAACGCATCGGTGACCTCGCGTATGCGTTACGAAATGAGCTCTGCCTTGGTTTATCACGCCAACGTCGATGAGGCTGCAAGCCAACGCCAGCGCGCCTTGCAGCTGCCGCCACTATTTAATCCGCGCACGCTGGAATTGGCGGCGAGTTGGCGCGCCGCACAAAACAGCGATGCGCAAATCGTGCAAACCGCGTTGCGTTATTTCAACCAGCAAAATTTTTCCTACACGCTGGAACCGCCGCTATTGGGCAGCAACGGTGTGGATGATTTTCTGTTCAAAACCAAACAAGGATTTTGCGAACATTATGCTTCGGCGTTTGTGTATTTGATGCGCGCCGCGAACATTCCGGCGCGCGTGGTGACAGGCTATCTCGGCGGCGAATTCAACGCGCTGGGCAATTACACTATCGTGCGCCAATCCGATGCACATGCTTGGGCGGAAGTATGGTTGCCTAATCAGGGTTGGGTACGCGTCGATCCCACCGCTGCCATCGCGCCGGAACGCGTGCAAAAAAATCTCGCCGCCGCCGTCAAAGACAACGCCGCGTTACCCTTCATGGCGCGCAATCCGCCGCAATGGCTGAACAAGCTGTATCTCAATGTGGACGCGCTTTCCAACCAATGGAATCTGTGGGTGCTGGGCTATAACCCGGAGCGGCAATACGCGCTGCTCACGCGCTTGGGCATGGATGATGTGAGCTGGCAAAACATGGTGCGCGATCTGGTGCTGGGATTAATCGCCGTCATCGGTGCGTTCGCGCTTTTTATGTTTCGTCATTTGTTCGCGCGCGAGACCGATCCCGTGCAAGCCTTGTGGCTCAAGCTGTGCAAACGATTGGCTAAAATCGGTTTGGAACGGGCACCGCATGAAGGCGCGCTGGATTTTGCCCGGCGCGTCGCCGCCCAACGACCGCATTTGCGTGCAAGCATTTTGGATGTCGCACAAAAATATGTGGCGTTGCGCTACGAAAATGCACGCAATGAAACCGCGCTGCGCGCTTATCGGGATGCGTTGCGCGCGTTCAAGTTATAATCACGCTACTTAAATCGCCAGTCATCATCATGCTTATCACGCGCCGTTTAGAATTCGATGCTGGTCACCGCATCCCCAATCACACCAGCCAGTGCAAGCATTTGCACGGCCACCGTTATGCCATCGAGATCACTTTGTCGGGCGACATCATCACCGCCGAAGGTCAATCTGAACAAGGCATGGTGATGGATTTTTCCGACGTGAAACGCATCGCCAAAGAACGCGTGGTCGATCTGTGGGATCATGCTTTTCTGGCCTATCGCAACGATAAAGTGGTGTGCGATTTTTTGGCGACGCTACCCGATCACAAGACTGTTATTCTAAATGTCATCCCCACCGCCGAGAATCTCGCGCGCATCGCTTACGACCTGCTCAATCCCGCGT
Organism: Gallionella sp.; assembly: GCA_049693175.1. GTDB lineage: Bacteria > Pseudomonadota > Gammaproteobacteria > Burkholderiales > Gallionellaceae > Gallionella. Next base: position 11,896 of record JBAVPP010000321.1, read on the forward strand.
ATCAGGACACTTACGGCAACCATCTGCGCCTAAAACGCGTGCGACTTTACGAAACCCCGAACAACTGGGCTGATTGCGTCAGAAACAAAAATGACGTGAAAGTCTGGACATAAGTCTCCGCTTCGTTCAGAATGCGCGCCTTCCAAAAGTCGGCAACGGCTTTTTACAAAGATGGAAGTTTGGGTGAGTGGTTTAAACCAGCAGTCTTGACCATACGTCGCGTAGCGGCTTATGGCGGCGCAGACTAACCTTTAGGTTATGTCGTAGCCAAAACTGCCGCCCGACTTACAAAGCAGTTGAGCATGGAAGTTTGGGTGAGTGGTTTAAACCAGCAGTCTTGAAAACTGCCGACGAGAAATCGTCCGTGAGTTCGAATCTCACAGCTTCCGCCAAATCGCACCTAACAAACTGGAGTGGTAGTTCAGTTGGTTAGAATACCGGCCTGTCACGCCGGGGGTCGCGGGTTCGAGTCCCGTCCACTCCGCCAACACCGGAAAAGGCACAGCCGATTGGTTGTGCCTTTTTTCTTGTGAACGATTGCAACTTTTTTCATGTTTCGATAGTCTCACGCACGTCGTAAATAATTCCTTACCGGAGGTTACAAATGCAATACCAAAGTCCAGCCGCTATCGGCACACTTGCAACCGAACAAAACAAAGTCCTGCGCAACACTTACATGATGCTGGGGCTGACCATGATCCCCACCGTTATAGGCGCGTTCGTCGGCATGTCCATCAATTTTTCCTTCATGGCGTTGCACCCATTCATGGGCGCGCTGGTAATGTTCGCCGTGATGATGGGCTTACTGTTTGCCGTCACCAAACTGCGCGATAGCGTGTGGGGCATCGTCGCATTGTTGGGATTCACTTTCGTCGCGGGCGTATTTTTGGGTCCGATTTTGCAAGTCGCTCTGCACCTGAGAAACGGCGCGCAACTGGTCGGCATGGCAGCAGGCGGCACGGGCATCATCTTTTTAAGTCTGGCGAGCTTTGCCACCGTGACCAAAAAAGATTTCAGCTTCATGGGCAAGTTTTTGTTCATCGGCCTCATCATGCTGGTCATCGCGTCGCTGGCAAATGCCTTCTTCCAAATCCCCGTGATGTCGCTGGTCGTTTCCGCCGTCGCGATTTTGATTTTCTCTGCCTACATTCTTTTTGACATCAGCCAAATCATCCACGGCGGCGAAACGAACTACGTGATGGCGACCCTGACTTTGTACCTCGACATCTACAACATTTTCGTTAATTTGTTGAACTTGCTGATGGCGTTTACGGGCGAAAAAGATTAACGTCTTGAAGTAGTGCTACTCATCACAAAGGCGGCCTTATGGTCGCCTTTTTCAATCGTTACACTAACCCCCTACTGACATGCTGCCTTCCATAGAACAACGTCTCGCCCTCGAACTTGCCGCTAAACCTGCCCAAATTTCCGCTGCCGTCGCGATGCTCGACGAGGGCGCGACTGTGCCATTTATTTCGCGCTATCGCAAAGAAGCGACGGGGGGATTGGATGATATTCAGTTGCGTTTACTGGAAGAACGGTTGCTCTATTTACGCGAGTTGGAAGAGCGGCGCGCCAGCATCATCGCGTCTATCACCGAGCAAAATAAAATGACTCCAACGCTGTTGGATGCCATCGCTCATGCGACCGACAAGACGCTGTTGGAAGACCTCTATCTGCCTTACAAATTGAAGCGTAGAACCAAGGCGCAGATTGCGCTGGAAGCGGGTCTCGCGCCGCTGGCGGAATCATTGATGAACGATCCAATGTTGTCACCAGAAATCGAAGCGGCGAAATTTTTACGCCCAGCATTCACCACTGAAAACGGTGACAACGCGGGTGTGGCGGACACCAAAGCGGCATTGGATGGCGC
>JBAVPP010000322.1:0-8248 GCA_049693175.1 Gallionella sp.
CGTTGTCGCCGAATTTAATTTCGTCGGTGACCACAGTGTCGTTTTCGTTGATGATGGGAATCACGCGCAAAGCCAGCAGGGTGGTGAGCGTGGCGCGCGCATTCAAATAACGCTCGCGGTCAACCAAATCGGCATGGGTGAGCAACACTTGCGCGGCATGAAGTTGATGCTGACGGAAACAACTTTCATACGCCTGCACCAAGCCCATTTGCCCGACGGCAGCGGCAGCTTGCAATTCATGTATCAGCGTGGGGCGCGCAGCCCAGCCTAGACGCTGCATTCCTTCTGCAATCGCACCGGAAGACACCAGCACCACTTCGTGACCGCTGGCATTGAGTGCCGCAATCTGCCGCGCCCAGTTGCCCAACGCGTTCAAATCCAAACCCGCCCCCTGATTAGTCACCAGACTGCTGCCGACTTTGACGACGATACGTTTGCAAGAAGTTAAAACGGTATTCATTTGTTGTTTACTTTCTAAAAATTCAAATTTCTAAGCTAGGCAAGGCGCGAACAAAAAATTACGACGCAGCATATTTAGCGATATGTAAGGAGTAATTTTTTGTGAGCAACGCAGCATCGCGACGAAATTTGGATTTTTACAGTTTGCTGGCATCACTCTCTTGCGCGCTGGCTGTCGCCGCTTCCGCTTCTTGTTCGCGCATGGTCAACAGATGCTCCATGATGGCGTAAGTCAATTCTTTGCAGCCTTCGCCGTTGATGGCGGAGATGGCAAAGTGTCGGTCGTAGTCATCAAATTCTTTGAGAAATGCGGCAACTTTTTCGTCGCGATCTTCCAGCAAATCGAGCTTGTTCAAAATCAACCAGCGCGGTTTTTCGTACAAAGATTCGTCGTATTTTTTCAGCTCGTTCAAAATCGCGCGCGCTTCTTTGACCGGGTCTGTGCCTTCATACATCGGTGCTAAATCGACCAGGTGCAGCAATACACGAGTGCGTGCCAAGTGGCGCAAAAATTGGTGACCCAAGCCCGCGCCTTCCGCCGCTCCTTCAATCAAACCGGGAATGTCGGCGATGACAAAACTTTTTTCATGCGACACGCGCACCACGCCCAGATTGGGATGCAAGGTGGTGAAAGGGTAATCCGCCACCTTGGGCTTGGCCGCCGAGACCGCGCGTATGAATGTTGATTTGCCCGCGTTGGGCATACCCAACAGCCCCACATCAGCCAGCACTTTGAGTTCCAGTTGTAACTCGCGTGTTTCGCCTTCCGTGCCGGGTGTGCACTGGCGCGGCGCGCGGTTGGTGCTGGATTTGAAATGGATATTGCCCAAGCCGCCGATGCCGCCTTGCGCAAGTAAGGTTTTGTCGCCTTCGTGCAATAAGTCCGCGACCACTTCGCCGCTGTTCAAATCGGTGATGACCGTGCCGACCGGCATGTGCAAAATCACATCGTCCGCGCCCTTGCCGTAGCAATCCGAGCCACGACCCGATTCGCCATTTTTGGCTCTATGGGTTTTTTGAAAACGAAAGTCCACCAGCGTGTTGATGTTGCTGTCCGCCATCGCCCAAATACTGCCGCCACGCCCACCGTCGCCGCCATCGGGGCCGCCCTTGTCGATATATTTTTCACGACGAAAACTGGCGATGCCGTTACCGCCCTTGCCCGCGAAGACTTCGATTCTTGATTCGTCAATAAATTTCATGTCATGTATATACTCAACCTAAAAACAAAAACTTGTCCACGAACAACACAAAAGGCACGAAAAAAACGGTGTGTTGCTGTACGGAATCATTTTAACTTTCGCGTTTTTCGTGCCTTTCGTGGACAAATGTTTTTCAGGTTATGGGTTCATCGGGTCACAAATGCAAACAGCCCTACCTTGCGATAGGGCTGTCTTATGCCAAACGAAGCAGCTTACGCGGCGACGATGGAAACGGTTCTGCGTTGTTGCGCGCCCTTGATAGCGAACACAACTTTGCCGGTGATTTTGGCAAACAGTGTGTGATCCTTGCCCATGCCGACGTTGTCACCCGCGTGGAACTCGGTGCCGCGTTGACGCACGATGATGCTGCCCGCGTTGATCAATTCGCCGCCGTAACTCTTAACACCCAATCGTTTCGAGTGCGAGTCGCGGCCGTTACTGGTACTGCCTCCGCCTTTTTTCGATGCCATTTTTTATGCTCCTTAGTGCTTATGCAGAAATGCCGTCGATACGGATTTCAGTGTAGTTTTGACGATGACCTTGATTCTTTTGGTAATGCTTACGACGGCGCATTTTGAAGATGCGTACCTTGTCGCCGCGACCGTGCGAAACAATCGTTGCCGCAACTGTTGCACCCAGCAACATAGGCTTGCCCACAGACAGTTTGTCGCCGTTCGACACCATCAGGACTTTGTCCAGAACGATAGCAGAACCCACGTCGCCAGCGAGAATTTCTACTTTTAATGTTTCACCGGTAGTAACACGATATTGCTTACCACCCGTTTTAATGACTGCGTACATATTAACAACCTCTGAGTGCGGTTTTTGCGAAGGCGCGAATTATACATAAATATCCGCGCCCGTCAAAACCATTTTTTAATAAAGCAAAAAACATCAAACTTCTAAGCTAGGCTCAGCGCATGAAAAAATCGCCGCGCCGCATGTATGCAATATGCAAACAAGATTTTTTGAGTGCAACAATGCATGGCGACGAAGCGGGTTATGCAGGCAATTCGCACAGCGAATGCTCGCAAATTTGGGGTTTTAACGCTTCATGGAATCGAAGAACTCATTGTTGTTCTTGGTCGCCTTGACCTTATCCAGCAAAAATTCCATCGCTTCCAACTCATCCATAGGATAAAGCAGTTTGCGCAATAGCCAGATGCGCTGTAGCACATCTGGTTTGATGAGCAATTCTTCTTTACGCGTGCCGGAACGGTTCACGTTGATGGCGGGATAGATGCGCTTTTCTGCCATGCGTCTATCCAGATGGATTTCCATATTGCCCGTGCCTTTGAATTCCTCGTAGATCACGTCGTCCATACGCGAACCGGTATCGACCAAGGCGGTGGCGATGATGGTCAATGAGCCGCCTTCTTCGATGTTGCGCGCCGCACCGAAAAAGCGTTTGGGACGGTGCAGCGCGTTGGCATCCACACCACCCGTCAGCACTTTGCCGGACGAGGGAATCACGGTGTTGTAAGCACGTGCCAGGCGCGTGATGGAATCGAGCAGAATGACGACATCCTTTTTGTGCTCGACCAGACGCTTGGCTTTTTCCAGCACCATTTCGGCGACTTGCACATGGCGCGTGGCGGGTTCGTCAAAAGTTGACGCGACCACTTCGCCGCGCACGGTGCGGCTCATTTCCGTGACTTCTTCGGGACGTTCGTCGATGAGCAAAACGATCAAAGTCGCATCGGGATTATTCGCCGAAATCGAATGTGCAATGTGTTGCAGCATCACCGTCTTGCCGGACTTGGGCGAGGCAACCAACAGACCGCGCTGACCTTTGCCGATGGGTGCGACGATGTCGATGATACGACCGGTGATATTTTCTTCGGCGCGTATATCGCGCTCCAGTTTCAACGGCACGGTTGGAAATAGCGGTGTTAAATTCTCGAACAGAATTTTGTTTTTCGCGTTCTCCGGTGGCTCGTCGTTGACCTTGTCCACCTTGACCAGTGCGACATAACGCTCGCCATCTTTAGGTGTGCGTATCTCGCCTTCGATGGAATCGCCGGTGTGCAGATTAAAGCGGCGTATCTGGCTGGGGCTGACGTATATATCGTCAGGGCCGGCCAGATACGAAGTGTCGGGCGAACGCAAAAAGCCGAAACCATCCGGCAGAATTTCCAAGGTGCCATCGCCAAATATCGCCTCGCCTTTTTTCGCCTGACTTTTCAGCAGCGCGAAAATTAAGTCCTGCTTGCGCATACGATTGGCGTTTTCGATTTGATTGGCCGCAGCCATTTCCACCAGTTCGGTGACGTGTTTGAGTTTTATGTCTGATAGATGCATAGGAATACGCGAGGTAGTCGGGGCGAGAAGGAAGGACTTGGGATTGTTGGGGAGGTGCTAGAACACCCGCACGGCCAATTGTTTAGAATTTTGTTGGCGATGCGGGCGCGACAATAAACGGATTAGATGTGGCTGTCAATAAAAGCGGTCAATTGCGATTTGGACAACGCGCCGACTTTGGTGGCTTCGATGTTGCCATTTTTGAACAGCATCAAAGTCGGGATGCCGCGTATGCCATATTTGGCGGGCGTTTGCTGGTTCTCGTCCACATTCAATTTGGCAACGCTCAAACGACCGGCGTACTCTTTGGAGATTTCGTCCAAGATAGGCGCAATCATGCGGCAAGGGCCGCACCATTCAGCCCAGTAATCGACCAGCACAGGCAAAGGAGCCTGCAAAACGGTCGCGTCAAAGGTGGCATCGGAAACGTAATTGATATGTTCGCTCATGGTGAAAACTCACTTCTAAAAAAGTTGGGGGAATTGCAGAAATACGAGATTGGGTTTTTACGCAAACCGCATCCTAACCAAAAACCGGCTGGCTGTGAAGTGTAAAAAACTTCTTGGGGTTTTAGGTAAGACAAAAATTCGCCCTATGCCTAGCCCTTCGGTAGAATGCCATCCTTTGGCAATCTGGAAGACGAAGATGGTCGCAAAATCACAAAAATTGCCGGGCTTTGAAGCGGCGATGACGGAGCTGGAAACGCTGGTCGCCGATATGGAAGGTGGCAAGCTGTCTTTGGAAGATGCGTTGAACGCGTATAAACGCGGCGCGGAATTGCTGGCGTTGTGTCGCAGCAAGTTGGACGACGCACAGCAGCAAGTGCGCGTGTTGGAAGATGGCGTGTTGAAAGATTTTGAGGCGGGGCAAAATTGATGGGTGTTGATTTTCAGGGTTGGACGCGCGCGCATCTTTCCAGATTCGAAGTGGTGTTGGATGGTTTGTTACCGTCTGCTGAACATGCGCCGCAACGTCTGCATCAAGCGATGCGATATGCGGTGTTGGATGGCGGCAAGCGCGTGCGCCCGCTGTTGGCTTTTGCTGCTGCCGAGCTGGTCGGCGCGGACATTTCGCGTGCGCATATCGCTGCCGCATCTGTTGAACTCATTCATGCTTATTCCTTGGTGCATGACGACATGCCGTGCATGGATGACGATGTGTTGCGGCGCGGTAAGCCGACTTGCCATGTGCAATTCGATGAAGCGACCGCGCTGTTGGTGGGCGATAGTTTGCAGACGCTGGCGTTTCAATTATTGGCGGAACATCAACTTGCAGACGATGCGGCGCGCCAATTGAATATGGTTAAATTATTGGCGAACGCCTCCGGTTCACGCGGCATGGCGGGCGGTCAGGCGATAGATTTAGCCAGCGTTGGCGTGTCGTTGAGCTTGCCTGAATTGGAATTTATGCATATCCACAAAACCGGCGCACTGATACGCGCCGCGATTTTGCTGGGCGCGCACTGTGGCAATGTCACGGCTGCGCAATTGGCGAAGCTGGATCATTTCGGTAAGTGTGTGGGGCTGGCGTTTCAAGTGGTCGATGATGTGCTGGACACCGAAGCCGACACCGCCACGCTGGGCAAGACTGCCGGCAAAGATGCCGATAACGACAAGCCGACTTATGTGACGCTATTGGGCGTGCCAGCGGCGCGCGAGATGGCGCAACAACTGCATCGGGACGCGCTGGATAGCCTGGCGGAATTCGGCGACGCGGCGCGGCGTTTGCGCGAGCTTGCCGACTTCATCGTGTTGAGGAAATATTGATATGTATTCGATACTCGACACCATTAACAGCCCCGAAGATTTGCGTAAATTGCCGCGCGAGCAATTGCCGAAACTGGCGGATCAGTTGCGCGAATTTTTGGTCGAATCAGTGAGCAAAACCGGCGGGCATTTGTCGTCCAATCTCGGTACGGTCGAACTGACGCTCGCGCTGCACACGATATACAACACGCCCGACGATAAGCTGGTGTGGGATGTCGGCCATCAAACTTATGTGCATAAAATCCTGACCGGTCGCCGCGCCGCGATGAGTAGTTTGCGCATGGCGGGCGGCATCGCCGGCTTTCCCAAGCGCGAGGAAAGTCCTTACGATACGTTTGGCACGGGACATTCCAGTACCTCGATTTCGGCGGCCTTGGGTATGGCGGTCGCGGCGCAATTATCGGGCAGTGAGCGGCGCGCGGTGGCGATTATTGGTGACGGCGCGATGACCGGCGGTATGGCGTTCGAGGCGTTGAATAATGCGGGTGCGATGGATGCGAATCTGCTGGTGATTTTGAACGACAACGACATGTCGATTTCCAAGCCGGTGGGCGCGCTGAATAATTATTTGGCGAAGCTAATGTCGGGACGTTTTTATGCGGCAATGCGGCGCGGCAGCGAGAAGGTGCTCAAGGGTATGCCGCCGATGTTGGAGTTTGCCAAACGCGCCGAGGAACACGTCAAAGGTATGGTTATACCCGGTACGATGTTTGAAGAATTTGGCTTTAATTATATCGGTCCGATAGACGGTCACGACATTGATGTATTGCTCGATACTTTAAGCAATATACGCAAACTCCACGGCCCGCAGTTTTTGCATATCGTCACGCAAAAGGGCAAGGGCTACGACAAGGCGGAGGCGGATTGTTTGCTGTATCACGGCGTGAGCAAATTTGACCGCAGCAACGGCATCATTCCTAAAGCCAGTGGCAAACCTAGCTACACGCAAGTGTTCGGCCAGTGGCTAGGCGATATGGCGGAGCAGGATGAGCGCGTGGTCGGCATCACACCCGCGATGTGCGAAGGTTCGGGTATGCAAGATTTTGCGGCACGTTTTCCCACGCGCTATTTTGATGTGGGCATCGCCGAACAACACGCGCTGACTTTCGCGGCGGGCTTGGCGTGCGACGATTACAAACCTGTGGTGGCGATTTATTCCACGTTTTTGCAACGCGCTTACGATCAACTGATACACGACATCGCGATACAAAATTTGCCGGTGTTACTGGCAATCGATAGGGGTGGCTTGGTGGGCGCGGATGGCGCGACACACGCGGGCAGTTTTGATTTGAGTTTCCTGCGCTGTGTGCCGAACATGACGGTGATGACACCCGCCGATGAGAATGAATGTCGGCAAATGTTGTACACCGCGATGCAACTAGATACGCCGACGGCGGTGCGTTATCCGCGCGGCACAGGGCCGGGTGTGGCAATAGAAAAAGCTATGCGCGCCTTGCCAGTCGGCAAGGCAGAATTGCGCCGCACGGGTAAACGTGTGGCGATACTGGCGTTCGGTTCTATGCTCGCGCCGAGCTTGCAAGCCGCAGAAACATTAGATGCAACCGTGGTGAATATGCGCTTTGTCAAACCGTTGGATACAGACATGGTGGCGCGCATGGCAGGCGAACATGATTTGTTGGTGACGGTGGAAGAGAATGTCGTGCAAGGTGGCGCGGGCAGTGCGGTCGCGGAATGTTTGAATCAACTGGGTATGGCCGTGCCGCTGTTGCAACTCGGCCTGCCGGATCATTTCATTGAGCAGGGCGACCCCGCGCAAATGCTGATGGAATGTGGCTTGGATGGCAATGGTATTGCTGCCGCTATCGGACAAAAATGCGCGGAAATAAAATAGCCTAGTATTTTTGTCGGGATTGGATATAATCCTTTCCTTATTGAATGATCAAGAGGAAGTTCGCTATGAATAGCCTGGAAAAAAATATGATTCCCGATGTACAAAGCTCCGCCGATGTGCGCCAGATTGCGATTAATCGCGTTGGCATTAAAGGCATACGCCATCCGGTCAAAGTCAAAGATAAAAGCGTGGGCGTGCAACACACCGTCGCCACCTTCAATATGTACGTGCATTTGCCGCACAATTTCAAAGGCACGCACATGTCGCGTTTCGTCGAGATTTTGAACGAGCACGAGCGCGAGATTTCGGTGGAGTCGTTCGAGAGCATACTGAGCGAAATGGTGACGCGACTGGAAGCGCAGTCCGGTTATATCGAAATGAATTTCCCGTATTTCGTCAACAAGACCGCGCCGGTTTCCGGTGTGCAAAGTCTACTCGATTACGACGTGACGCTGATCGGCGAAGTCTTGAATGGCAAAACACAAATGACGCTTAAAGTGCTCGTGCCGGTCACCAGTCTGTGTCCCTGTTCGAAAAAGATTTCGGATCGTGGCGCGCACAATCAACGTTCGCATGTCACGCTGACCTTGCGCACTAACCGCTTTGTGTGGATAGAAGATGTGGTGCGTATTGCCGAGGAACAGGCATCGTGCGAACTGTACGGATTG
>JBAVPP010000323.1:0-3371 GCA_049693175.1 Gallionella sp.
AATCGAAGCGCCGCAAGTGAGATTTTCGACACGCACAGACAGGCTAAAAGTGTTGGTGGTGGGCGGCAGTTTGGGTGCGCAAGCCTTAAACGAAGCGATGCCGCAAGCACTCGCATTGCTGGCCGAAAATGTGCGACCAGAGGTGATACATCAAACGGGAAAAAAACATTACGAAACTGTGCAGGGCTTGTATCGCAAAGCGGGTGTGACAGCGGACATCCGGCCATTTTTGGATGATATGGCGAATGCCTATGCGAATGCGGATGTGGTGATTTGTCGCGCCGGCGCGCTGAAGATAGCCGAATTGGCAGCGGCGGGCGTGGCAAGTATTTTGATACCGTTTCCGTTTGCGGTGGACGATCATCAAACCTATAACGCGAAATTTTTGAGTGAACGCGGCGCGGCGATTTTGCTGCCCCAAAAAGAATTGAGCGCGGAAATCTTGGCGCGACATTTGCAAGAATTAGATAGAGAAAAATTACTGGCAATGGCGGTGCAAGCGCGTGCTTTGGCAAAACCAGAAGCGGCATTGAGCGTGGCAAAAGTATGTGAGGAGTTGGCAGGATGAAACACAAAATCAAACACGTTCATTTCATAGGCATCGGCGGTTCGGGCATGAACGGCATCGCCGAGGTGTTGCTCAATTCCGGCTATCAGGTGAGCGGTTCGGATTTGGCGGAGAACGTCGCGACGCAGCGTCTTAAACAATTGGGCGCGACGATTTATCGCGGTCATGCCACCGAGAATTTGGCGAATGTGGATGCGGTGGTAGTGTCCACCGCCGTGAGTGCGGACAACCCGGAAGTGGTCGCGGCAAGAGCGCGCCGTATACCCGTTGTGCCGCGCGCCATCATGCTTGCGGAGTTGATGCGTTTACGTCAGGGCATTGCCGTGGCGGGTACGCACGGCAAGACCACCACGACCTCGTTGACTGCCAGCATTCTGGCAAAAGGCGGACTCGATCCGACTTTTGTCATCGGCGGCAAACTCAATAGCAGCGGCACGAACGCGAAACTGGGACAGGGTGATTTTATTGTCGCGGAAGCGGATGAATCCGATGCGTCCTTTTTGTATTTGCAACCCATTTTATCGGTCATTACCAACATCGATGCCGACCACATGGAAACCTACGGTCACGATTTCAATAAACTCAAACAAGCCTTCGTCGAGTTCGTCGAACACTTGCCGTTTTATGGTATGGCGATGGTGTGTGTGGACGATGCCAACATCCGCGAGATTTTGCCGCGCATCACCAAACCGGTTTGCACTTATGGCTTAAGCGAGGGCGCGCAAATCCGCGCGGTGGATGTGCGCCATGAAGGCGGGCGTATGCGCTACACCGTGCAATGTCGTCAGAACGGCACACCTGTTGACCTTGATGTGACGCTGAATCTACCCGGACTGCACAACGTGCTGAACTCGCTGGCGGCGATTGCAGTCGCGCTGGAAGTGGGTGTGAAACATGAAGCGATTGTCGCGGCATTAGCGGAATTTGAAGGCGTGGGACGAAGGTTTCAGCGGTATGGGGAGATTTCGCTTTCATCAAGTGTGTTCCCGCACCCTAACCCTCTCCCATCGGGGGAGGGAACAAATGAATCCGCTCTGATGAGCGGCAGTTTTACGCTTATCGACGATTACGGACATCATCCGGTGGAAATGGCGGCGACGCTGGCTGCGGTGCGGGGCGCGTTTCCGGGCAAGCGTTTGGTGCTGGCGTTCCAGCCGCATCGCTATACCCGCACACGCGATGTGTTCGATGACTTTGTGAAAGTGCTGTGCAGCGTGGACGCGCTGGCATTGAGCGAAGTTTATGCGGCGGGCGAGCCGCCCATCGTCGCGGCGGACGGACGTTCATTGATGCAGGCCTTGCGTGTGGCGGGGCAAAGCGCGGCGGTGTTCGTCGAGCACATTGCCGATATGCCGCAAGCCATTATGAATATGGCACGCGACGGTGATGTGGTCGTGACCATGGGCGCGGGTTCGATAGGTAACGTGCCGCAGTTGTTAGTGAATGCACAAGCAAAATGAATATGAAAACCTTAAAAACAATTTGCCACAGAGAGCACAGAGGTCACAGAGAAAATCTCTGCGCCTGTTCTGTGAGTTCTGAGGCTAGAAGTTTCTAAAAATGAATATGAGCGAAACAGTCCATTTTACCCATAGCGAATTGCGCGGCGAGTTGCACCGCGACGTTGCGATGAGCCGCCACACCAGTTGGCGTGCGGGTGGCGTGGCGGAGCGCATGTATCAACCGGCGGATTTGTCCGATTTGCAAACATTTTTGCGCGGCTTGCCCGTTGAGGAAGCGGTATACGCGGTGGGCTTGGGTAGCAATTTGTTGGTGCGCGACGGCGGACTGCGCGGCACGGTGATTTTGTTGCACGGCGCGTTGAAAGCTCTGCACTTGAAAAACAGTAATACTGTTTTTATGGAAGCGGGTGTGCCGGGTGCGAAACTGGCGCGTTTTGCGGCTTTGCATAATTTAACAGGTGCGGCTTTTTTCGCCGGTATTCCGGGAACGATGGGCGGCATGTTGGCGATGAACGCGGGTTGTTATGGCTCTGAGACTTGGCAGCATGTGGAGCGCGTGCAAGTGCTGACGCACGGTGGTGAATTGCTGGAACGCACGGCGCGGGATTATGAAATTGGGTATAGAGAAGTCAGAAAAGCAGGATTTGGGATTTCGGATTTAGGATTTAACAAGCAAGCGGAAGCTGCGGATGGGGCGAAATCCAAAATCCAAAATCCAAAATCCTTAAACGAAATTTTCGTCTCCGCCACGCTGAATTTTGCCAGCGGTGACGGCGAAGTTGAGCGTCGTGCAATCAAAGAATTGTTGGGCAAACGCATCGCGTCGCAGCCCTTGAATTTGCCGAATGCGGGTTCGGTATTCCGCAATCCGGTGGGCAATCACGCGGCGCGCTTGATAGAAAGTTGCGGATTGAAAGGCAAGAAAATCGGTGGCGCGCAGGTGTCGGTGAAACACGCGAATTTTATTGTGAACACCGGTGCGGCGACGGCGGCGGATATAGAAAATTTAATTGACCACGTGCGCGAAATTGTCGCGGCACAAACCGGGGTGGAATTGCATCCTGAAGTGAGAATCATCGGAGAAGCAGCATGAGTAAAAATGAAATGAACGACACCAACCCTTCCCCCTTCTACCTTGCCCCTTCTCGCTTTGGAAAGGTCGCCGTGTTGTTCGGTGGTAAATCCGCCGAGCGTGAAGTGTCGTTGAAAAGTGGTGCGGCGGTGTTGGCAGCGTTGTTGCGCAGCGGAGTGTATGCACATGCGTTCGATCCGGCGGAGCGTGATTTGCAAGAACTAAAAAATCAAGGTTATGACCGCGCGTTCATCGCGTTGCACGGACG
>JBAVPP010000324.1:0-5244 GCA_049693175.1 Gallionella sp.
CCGCTGAGTTGCCGCTCGTACTCGGCGCAAGTGCAGAGCCAAGTAATCCTGCTCCAACCGTGGCTGCACCAACATATCCACTAGCAGCGAATGCCATATCAACCCCCTTTTAACTGACGCACCGGCACGCCGACCAATCCTAATTGGTCGTAACTATCTGCCGTTACTTGTTGTTCAATAAGCGCAGGATCGCGCTCCTGTGTTGCATGTAGGTTGATCCACACTGTTTCCTCGTGCGCATAACCTAGACGCTTAGAACCAGCCGGAGACTTGATGATGTCACCAGCTTTATAGCGATGCATTCCGCTCTCATCAAGCACGGAAATATCACCGCTCAGTACAATGTTTAGATGTTCAGTTCTATGTATCTTGCCAACTAAAACCATCCCTTTAGGGATAATGCCTCGTCGCAGGTAAACAGAATCAGCAAAATGATGTTCAACCTTAATGCAGTCAACACCCTTGACGAAGCCAGCGAGTTCGGCATCCGCACTTGCAGACATTGCGGCATCCACACTCAGGATAAATTCGCGGATTTTTAGCGGGTCTTGCTCGCTACCGATAGCTGCACGAATAAAGTCAAGATCGACTGATTCATGCAATTCCTCTACGGCAACTATCGATTGTGTCATGGCAGATTGAATATATTAACCTGCCCTCGTGTTCTACCATTTTGAGTTATAAAGTCAAGGGGTAATATGCAGCGTTGGCTTGACATTTGTCTGAGCCGTCTGTATCACAGTTACCTTCATCCCGGTAGTGTTCGTCATATCCCTAAACGTGACTGACGCATCCAGCCCGCTACCCTTCGGATTATCTGCATTGCTGGCATTAAGTCTTGCGGTTACTGCGTCAACCCATTGGCGCAGGTCTGCTGGTAGTGGTGATGCTACGTTTGGTATGGCGGGCAACTTAGACACTTTGCATTGCTCCTATAGAATCCGACAATGTAACCGAGTAAATTTCATTCGATCCTTGTATTTCAAACTCCCAGTCGCGCGAGAGAAACCCACTTGGCAGCTTGATTGCCTCTTCGTTTACAATAGTTTTCGTTGCTTTAAGCAAACCGCTTGCGAATACTCGTAGCGTGACAGGGTATGCGGCGGCACGGACTTGAGCATAGCCAAGATTTACCGGACGCTTCGCCACAAATACTTTGGAATGCCAAGTCATTACCTTGAGTGTCGTCGCGGCATCCCATTGCACAATGTTTGTGCCTACCAACAGGTAGAGCGAATCGGTAACGAGGTCGGCATAACCTGCGGTCGCATATGTGTCGATAAACACGACCGCATTATCCTGACTGTTTGGATCAAAAATAAAACCGCCGCTGGTCGTCGCGGTTTTGTAGAAACCGAAATATCTTCCGTCGAGAACATATCCACTTATGCTCTTTGGGTTAAGAGCTTGCCACTCATCGCGCGTGAAATACTGATCAGTAACAATTTTCCCGCCATACGAGCCAATCAGGAATATCCCATCGGGTGATGCATATGCAACACCAAAACCCATATCGACAATACTTCGCTTTGACACGCAGGGCTGTTTCAATGGAATCTTGGACATCGACATTGCTGATGGATCAATGCCGGTGAGCAGATATGGATTCCCGGATGTCAGCACAACCACATTAGAGCCAAATACGCCCAACCCAACTATAGGGAACTCAGTCGTGTATTGGTATGCCAGCGGCCATGCATACGGCATATATGGAACGCATAAGCAAACTACATTGTTGAAGAATCCTACCATCATGCCGCCGGGCATCGACTTTATTCCGCGCAGATTACCTGGTGGAGGAAGCCAGTCTGTACTCGGCAGTATCTCAGCAAGCTGCGTGGCAAGTAATGTGTCCGTATAGCTTATGCTGGCAATCGGTATTTCTGCAACAAACTGGAATTGCGCAACACCATTCGCTGCTGTATTGGTTCGGTAAATACGCTGTGATGTAACTGTAGCATTTAACGATCTACCTAAATTATGTATGGTCACGCTCCCGCCGGGAAGCATCAGCGGACTATTGATTACAAGCGGCGGTGATGGCGCGCTTTCCTCACCGGACGAGCTTACAAATGTGTAAACGTAAGAGCGTATCTCGGCTACTCCTGACCCGCCGATAATGTCTATTGCTGGTACGCATGTTGGTGTATTAGTTGGCGCGGGTATGCCAAGTGGATATGTGATTGCGGGGGCGATGCCGCCAATAACAGAAGGCATCGCAGCTTGTAATGTGGTGTACTTTGGCGCGCCATCACCTGTGATATAAGTTCGCTCAGTTACATCGCCGGGTATTGCGCCGCGCACGACATCTACATCTTTAGGCCAATGCGTCCACAGATATGAGCCAGGCACAAAGCTACTGGCCGAAAAGCTCACCGGATTGCCGACACCCATCGCTCCGCCACCCATGGGAAATCCAGAGTACGGCTGATCGACAAGCAGCAATCCTGAGATTGTTTGACCCATCGGGTAAATGGTATCTACTACCTGACTGGCCGCAGTTCTTGCCTCAACAAACAGCGTGTCTCGGAATGGCTCAAGCGTAGACCATAGCTTAGTGTTCAATGAAACCTGAGCAAAGTTTTCTGGTAGCTGGCGCGGTGCAACGCGCGGTGCTTGACCAGAAAATTTATTTACCGAAAAGAGTTCCATTATTGCGGCCTTATTCTAAATCTTGATGACCAGTTTGCAGCAGTTGGGGTAAAAGCAACCGATGTCGTTTTATTGCTGATTCCGACTGAATACCCAGCAGGGAATTGAAATCCGACAGTGGTGGTATTTTTCCACAACGGTATCTGTCCTCCCGCCGTACCATTCCACACCGCGCCCGTCGGCATCATCACTACATCGCCAGCGGAATATCCACCTTCGGCGGTCAGGCAGGTGTATTCAAGCACTACACTTGCCGGCACGAATCCAAGGCCATGAGCCGCAGTGATGGCAGAGCCAAGAACCGTAATAATTGGCGTGACAGCAGGGGTCAATATTGATGTTGCTGAGGTTGCGGTGGCGGCGGCGGCGACAGCAGCAGCGGATGCGGCTGCCGACAGTCCATCAGACCTGGATCGCTCATCAAGCACACTCTCGTTCAGCCAGCGCAATTCGACTGGATCACCATCGTTATACGCTATACCGACAGCCGCAGAGAGTGCCAACTGATCTACCGTTATGCCAGTTACTTTTACGACCTTATGGTTGATCTCATATGCGCCAGATTTTTGATACAGCACCAAGTAAAAATAATTACCAGATCCTGCGGCGATGATAGGGAATCGTGATCCTGTGCCAGGCAGTAAATTGATAACCGTATCGGTTGCCAATACACCCAGACCGCCGTTCGATATAGTCGATGATGCAAAGTCTGCAAAAAGTTGGACTGCCATAATTTAACCCCTTATTTTGAATAGCCTGTCGTGCGGATCGGTGCGTCAGATTGGAATGCATTTGCCGCCGTCATCGTTGCCAATGAAACTCCCTTGTCGAACTCCGTGCGGTGAAATAGCGCGAGATTAGGATCAGTCCATGGCTTACCCTGTATCGCCATCAATCGCGCCTTTGCGCCGTGAATAATCGTATCCCAATGACGTTCTGCCAGCGATGCATCTATACATGTATCGGATTGAAGAGGAACAAGGCTTGCCATAATATTGAGCGTGCCGCCAAGTGACGGAACACCAGCCAGCAGAATCGTATCTGCCGAATCCTGCGTATACCATTTGGTATTCACCACAGCAAGATTGCTGGTCAACGTGCTTTGAGGGTATCGCCAACTTGGGTTTATGGTATCCAGTGCTTGCGGCGTTTTTGGATAAAGCATCCGAACGTCTGGCGCAACGGTTGGGTCTGCGCTTAATGTAGTCAGGATGATGTCGTACAACTTAATCGGTCTGCCCAACTTGATATTCGATGCAAGCACTCCTACTGCTCGCGCACCTGCATCACCGGTTGCCAAGGTGTATTCTGATATTGTTCCGCCGCCAGTATTGGTAACATAGAAAAATGGCAGCGTGGGCGATACAGCTACACCATTTGGGATTGAACCAGTAGCGGTTATTACTGGACTACCAAGAACGCCCGTTGTTTGATTAATTGCATAAGCATAGAAGTTATTTGTGCCAATGCAAGCCACATACAAATATAAACCATCGTTCGATATTGCCAGATTGTTTGGGGTTGTACCGGACGCATAAGTGCCGATTAAGGTCAATATCCCAGTAGTTTGATTGACCGCATAAGCAGTTACATTGTTTGACGCATAATTTGCTACATATGCAAATAATCCATTGCTTGGTATTGCAATACTCGCTGGAGAGTTGCCGGACGCAATCAGTCCGAGCGATGTCAGCGCGCCAGTTAATGGATTGATGCTGAACATCGAAATGTTTGCAGAGCCAAAGTTCGCTACATACAAATAAGAGCCGCTAGGCGCAACAGTTACGCCGCTGGGAGACGTGCCTGTAGCCACCGAACTGATTACTGTTCCAACGCCGGTGATTGTATTCAGCCCCACCATCGTGACGGTGTTTGAACCGTTATTAGTTACATACGCGAATAGCCCGCTCGGTGTTATTGCAATTCCCGTAGGAGCAGAGCCGCCAGTGCCAAACGTGGACGAGTAGGTCAACGCCCCGCTTACCTGGTTAATCGAATAGCAGAAAACATTGCCCGACAGAGTATTAGTAATATACGCGAATAAACCATTCGGCGACACCGCAATAGAGGTAGGTGATGAACCTGCCGCGATGGGCGCACCAATAATAGTCAATGCACCGGTGGCTTGATTGATGCTGTATGCAGTAACAGTATTTGCGCCCGTGTTTGCTACATAAAAGAACTTGCCGTTTGGATGAACAGTTAATCCTTCGGGAGATGCTCCCGTTGCAATCGTTCCGATTGTGTTTACATTACCGTTTGTCTGTGGCGGAAATGTGAAAGTTGGTGGAGCAGTGATCCCGCCAATGCTCGATGTTATATTTACCGATTGAACAACCCCGTTGGCGGCGGTATATGTTCCGGTCACACCATTTACGCTAGTCAGCGGGAATGTTCCAGCGGCATAACCGTTGCCGCCATTTGTGATAACCGCGCTGCCTACTACGATTGCATTCTGCTGTGTAGGTGACAGTGAATTAAAGTTTGCCAGCGCATCCGCAATACTCATCGACAAGCCCGACAAAGCATAATTCCCTTGGTTTGCAATGACTGGGATTGGGTCTATCTGAGTGCGCCAGCACAGCGAGCGCG
>JBAVPP010000325.1:0-13588 GCA_049693175.1 Gallionella sp.
GCTCACAAACACGCCCAGAAGATGCACCGCAATCACCACTAACATCGCATTGGTGGCGAAATCATGGATTTTTTCGATGATGTCGGGCGCGTCGTCTTGCAACAACAACACACCAGACACGCCCAGCGTCAAACCAAGACTCAACAGCAACCAGATTGCCACGCTGCCGACCGGATTATGCCCGATGAAATGTTCAGCTTTGCCTTTGAGCAAAGACATCATATAAGCCATGATCTGGCCGGGTTTGAAAAAAAACGAGTTGAATTTTGCGTAGCGTGTGCCTGCGAAGCCCCACAACAAACGGAACACGATTAGCCCAAACAAAATGTAGCCCAATGCGACATGAATATCGCGATATTTTTCCGAATCCGAGGTGAGATATGCCCCCAGAAAAGACAGGGCTTGCAGCCAATGAAAAGTGCGCGTGGGCGCGTCCCAAACTAAGACTTTTTGCAACATGGTGATGCTTCCTCATGTATGAAATCTCAGGCATCGCCGCCCGGATTCATTGTTATAGTTTTATTGAAAAAATTGCGCCAAACGCGCGGGGTGTCGGCAAAAAATTATTTGCTGCCAACCGCCATCAGATAAGTCATCACATCGCCTTTTTCTTGCGCGGTGCATTCGCGGTCCAGCACGTCTTTGCAGTTACGCTTGAACCATTTGGCGACTTTTTCCGGGTCGGTAAAACGTTCGGCATTCGCGGCGGGCGCGAGCGGTTTGATCACTTTTTCAGTCTTGGCATGTTTGCCCTGTGCGGCAGGATTATCGGTGTGACAGGAAGAGCAACTCCACTCGCCACCATGTTTTACCTTGAAAAACTTTTCTCCCTGGGCGGCAGAAAATACAGCAGAGCTGCCTGCCTCGCTCTTGAAACCCGCCAGTATCTGGCTGGGAGTTTCAGCTCGCGCCGACAAAATGGTGAAAGCGGTTGTGACAAACAGGCACAACGACAAAAGTACGCGTGACATCTATAAGCTCCTCAATGAAAGCCTCGTGCAAGGCTGGTGTATGTGTGGATTACTAAAGTCGAAAAAAGTTCCACGGGAACTATACAGATTATCAAACAACGGAAACTCAAAGAGTTGTAACTAACGGTAACGTTCTATTTTAATCGGCAGACCAACTGACGATTCCGCTGTAGTAGGTAAGCAAAACCATCAAACCAAAGCCGATGCGATACCAGGCGAACACGGTGAAATTGTGACTGCTGATATAGCGCAACAGCCAGCGCACACACAAGAACGCGGAGATGAACGAAGCAACAAATCCCACCGCCCACATGCCCAAGTCATGGCTGGAAAGCAAGGCGCGTTCTTTGTAAATCTCGTACAGCGTCGCCGCGATGATGGTTGGCATGGCGAGAAAAAACGTGAACTCTGTCGCCGCTTTACGCGACAAGCCGAACAGCAATCCGCCTATGATGGTTGCCCCCGAACGCGAAGTGCCGGGGATTAGCGCGAGAGCCTGGGCGAAACCGACTTTCAGCGCGTCCTTCCAGCCCAAATCTTCAACGGTTTCCACTGTGATTGTGTGCTTGCGTTTTTCTGCCCACAAGATAAAAAGCGCGCCAACGATAGAGGTCACCGCAACCGTGACGGGATTGAACAATGCGGCTTTGATGTGTTTGCCGAATAACAAACCGATAGTCGCCAGCGGCAGAAAAGCGATCATCACGTTCAACACAAATTGTTTGGCCGCCGACTCGCCACGTTGTAGTCCGCCCGCCACCGAAAATAGTTTGGCGCGATATTCCCACATCACCGCGAGTATGGCCGCCGACTGAATCACAATCTCGAATAGCTTGCCGCGCTCATCATTAAAATTGAGCAAACTACCAACCACAATCAAATGTCCGGTGGACGAGATGGGCAGAAATTCGGTCAGGCCTTCGACGATGCCGAGGATGGTGGCTTTCAATAATAAAATAATGTCCATGTTTTATCTGTGCGGTGTTTAGTCGTTAAATTGTTGTGTCAGTAGCGTCGCCACGCGCTGATTGATGGCAGTTCTTTGCGCATCGTTTATAGTCGGCCAACTGGTTATTTCATCAAAAGTGCGCAGACAACTGCGGCACACTTCGTCGCCCAACACCGTGGTGCAATGCCCGATGCACGGGCTGGCAGCGGTCACGATGTTCAGCGATTCGTCCGGCATATTCAATCAGGATTTGCTGTAAAGCTGGCTGCCTTTTTTGACGAACTCCACGGCTTTCAATTCCATGCCTTTGTTCAGCGCGGCGGCTTCATCTATACCTTCTTTGGCGGCGAAGTCGCGCACGTCTTGCGAGATTTTCATCGAGCAAAAATGCGGTCCGCACATGGAGCAAAAATGCGCGACCTTGGCGGACTCTTTGGGCAAAGTTTCGTCGTGGAATTCACGCGCGCGATCCGGGTCAAGACCAAGATTGAACTGGTCATCCCAACGGAATTCAAAACGCGCTTTGGACAAAGCGTTGTCGCGCACTTGCGCACCCGGATGACCTTTCGCCAAGTCCGCCGCGTGTGCCGCAATTTTGTAAGTGATGATGCCTTCTTTCACGTCGGCTTTATTCGGCAAACCCAGATGTTCTTTGGGTGTGACGTAGCACAACATGGCTGTGCCGAACCAACCTATCATCGCCGCGCCTATCGCCGAAGTGATGTGATCGTAGCCGGGCGCGATGTCCATGGTCAGTGGCCCTAACGTGTAAAACGGTGCCTCTTTACACCACTTGAGTTGCAAATCCATGTTCTCTTTGATGAGGTGCATAGGCACGTGACCGGGGCCTTCTATCATCACTTGCACGTCATGCTTCCAGGCGATGTCGGTGAGCTCGCCCAAAGTTTTTAATTCGCCCAGTTGCGCCTCGTCGTTGGCATCGTAAATCGAGCCGGGACGCAGACCGTCGCCCAAGCTAAACGTCACGTCATATGCTTTCATAATTTCGCAAATGTCTTCGAAATGCGTGTACAGGAAATTTTCTTTGTGATGCGCCAGACACCATTTCGCCATAATCGAACCGCCGCGCGACACGATACCCGTCATGCGATTCGCGGTCATCGGCACATAGCGCAACAATACGCCGGCGTGGATGGTGAAGTAGTCCACGCCTTGTTCCGCTTGTTCAATCAGGGTGTCGCGGAAAATTTCCCAGGTCAGGTCTTCGGCCTTGCCGTTCACTTTCTCCAACGCTTGATAAATCGGCACGGTACCGATTGGCACGGGCGAATTACGGATGATCCATTCGCGCGTCTCGTGGATGTTTTTACCGGTGGATAAATCCATCACTGTGTCGCCGCCCCAGCGTATCGCCCAGGTCATTTTTTCGACTTCTTCTTGTATGCTAGAACCCAGCGCAGAGTTGCCGATGTTGGCGTTAATCTTAACCAAAAAATTACGCCCTATAATCATCGGTTCGATTTCGGGGTGATTGATGTTGGCGGTAATCACAGCACGACCGGCGGCCACTTCGTCGCGCACGAATTCCGGTGTAATTTTTTTCGGCATTGCCTTGCCGAAATTTTCGCCCGGATGTTGCTTGAGCATCATCTCATTCATATCATCGACTTTTTGGTTTTCGCGTATCGCGATGTACTCCATTTCCGGCGTGATGATGCCCTGTCTTGCGTAATGCATTTGCGTGACGTTCTTGCCCGCCTTGGCGCGACGCGGTGCACGGCTCAAATTAAAACGCATCTCCGCGAGTGCGGGATCATCCAAACGCTGCTGACCATAAGCCGAAGTCATGCCAGCCAATTGTTCGGTGTCATCGCGTTCAATAATCCAGCCTTCGCGCATCGCCGCCAGACCGGAGCGTATGTCTATTTTGACGGCGGGGTCGGTGTAAGGACCGGAACAGTCGTAAACATAAATTGGCGGATTAACTTCCGCGCCCATGCTGGCGGGAGTCTCGTCCTGCGAAATCATACGCATCGGCACTTGAATATCGGCGCGCGAACCCTGCACATAAATCTTGCGTGAGTTCGGCAATGGCTTGATTGCGGCCTCATCGACGTGGGCGGCATGGGCTAAAAATTGGGGATTGGCGTTCATTGTGATGCTCCAAAAATCGGGGGCATCAATCGATGCTTCCCTACGACGGCATGACCCGTACAGGTTCAAAGGGTGTGTCTCACTGCTGCGGTTTTATCCCCGTGGCAGACCCCTAGCGAGATTCGCAAATTACTGGAAATGCGCGTGAAAGGCAAGTGTAACCCTGTGTTGTTATAAGGGTATAAATCGATGTGAGCGTAGTGAAAAGTTTTATTTGCATAATCGCCGAGTCTGTCCTACAGTCTGCTCCAGCTTTTTTCGATAAATATAATTCAGGGAGTGAGCTATGCGTCAATTCAAATTAATCTTGGCATTACTGATGGTTTTGTTTTTAGTCAGTTGCGGAGGCAGTGGAAGTGCAGGAAATCAATCGCCCAAAATTAGCTTTTCCTCACAGGTGGTATTTGGCGATAGTCTCAGCGATGTGGGCACGTATAAGGTTGGCACAGTTGCGGCCTTAGGCGGTGGTGAATACACCATCAATGGTGCGGGTAAAAACTGGACGGAATTGATGGCAGCGCAGCTTGGTCTTCCCGCCCCCTGTGCGGCACAAACCGGGTTGGCTGGTTCGGCGGTATTGGGCTTTAATGTTCCGGTTGTCAATCATGCCGGTTGCACAGGTTATGCGCAGGGTGGCGCACGAGTGACTAACCCCATTGGGCCGGGCAACGCCGCATTGGGTGCACCTTACTCAACTCTGGGTGAATTGACCGTACCCGTTGTTACCCAGATTAACAATCATCTCGCCGCCAGCGGCGGTAGTTTCAAAGGCAATGAAATTGTTTTTGTGATGGCGGGTGGCAATGATGTGTTCATACAACTCGCATCGGTTAGCGCGGGACTGCCAGCGGCAAGTGCGGTGGTCGCAATGGGTACGGCAGCTAGTGAATTGGTTGCTGACATCAACACGCTGATATTAGCCAAGGGTGCAAAATACGTCACCGTAGTGAACATTCCCGACGTTAGCATTACTCCTTTTGCTGCCGCTTTAGGCGCGCCTACCCAAGGCCTAATTGCCACCATGACGAATGCTTTTAATAGCCAATTGCAAAGCGGTCTGGCGGGTAATCCCAACGTGTTGCTGGTGGATGCGTTTACCGCGAGTCACGACGAGTTTGTCAATCCCGCGCCTTATGGGTTAACCAATGTCACCACTCCGGCATGTAATTTGACTTCACCGTCTCCAAATGCGTTGGGGTCGTCACTGGTTTGCAACTCCACTAATCTGATTCCGGGTGTGGTGACCAACTATCTGTTTGCTGATGACGTGCATCCGACACCGTTTGGCTATTTGCTATTGGCGCGTTATGTCTCGCGCAGCATGATTATCAAAGGCTGGCTGTAAGCTCATCACACATGAACGGGAGATAACATGAAAACGAATTTGCATAGCAAGACACTCTTTATCGCGTTTGCGTTGGCAAGTAGCGCGGCCGCATGGGCTGGAGATATGAATTGGACGGGTTGGTCGGTCAAGGTCGGGGTCAATCAACTCACTCCAAGCGTGACTAGCGGCAACATGACCGCGCCAGCTTTGCCCAATACCAAAGTGGACGTAAACAGCAATATTCAACCCATTATCTCGGCTGCTTATGCTTACGATAGTCATTGGTCGACGGAGTTGGTTTTGGGAACCCCGTACAAACACAACTTGATAGGCGCAGGCTCGGTCGCCGGAGTCGGTACCGTCGGCACGGTGGAGGCATTACCGCCGACCGTGTTTGCGCAGTATCATTTTTTAGAGCCCAAAGCGAAATTTAGACCTTATGCCGGACTGGGTTTGACTTACGCTTACTTCCAAAATGAAACAGGTTCGGGTGCATTGACAGCATTGTCGAATACCGGCAGTGCCACGCCCACGTCGTTCAAAGTGGATTCGGCTTGGGGCTTGTCGCCACAAATTGGTTTGTTGTATGCGATTGATGAAAAATGGTTCGCCGATTTGAATGTAACCAAAACTTTTCTAAAAACAACCGCTCATTATTCCACCGGACAAACTATGGACATGCAGTTGGATCCGCTGTCCACCAGCTTGTCTATAGGCTACCGATTCTAGGGTGCTTGTTAAGTTGCCCGATTAAAAAGCATCGGGCATTTTTCGTATGCATGTCACTGCATGAACAATGAATGATTGAGCTCATCTGACCGAGCTTGATATAATCGCGGATTGGACTGGCGGACAAGAAAAACAGGGGATAGGAAATGAACGCAATGGAACAAGCACGCTTCAATATGATAGAGCAACAGATACGTCCCTGCGACGTACTGGACACTCGTGTTCTTGAGTTGCTCAAACAAGTACGCCGCGAACATTTTGTGCCGCAGGCGCAGCGAGCGTTGTCATTCGCGGATATGGAAATTCCATTGGGATTTGGCACAGCGATGTGGCAACCAAAACTGGAAGCGCGAGTGATACAAGAGTTACACCTGATGCGGCTCGACAAGGTATTGGAAGTGGGAACAGGGAGTGGTTATCTGACCGCACTGTTGGCAACATCGACAGCTCATGTTACGTCGGTAGAGATAGTTCCAGAGTTGAGTGCGATGGCAAAACAGCATCTGGCATCCGGGCAATGTGACAACATTAGCCTGGAAGTAGGTGATGCATCACAGGGATGGGGTGAGCAAAAATATGATGTGATTGTGCTGACCGGCTCCACACCCATTTTGCCCGCCGCCTTGCAAAATCAGCTCAATGTCGGCGGTCGCATGTTCGCGATAATCGGCGACGCTCCCGTGATGCAAGCCAGACTAATCAAGTGTGTGGCTAAGGGTGTATTCGAAACGATTACTATTATGGAAACTTCGGTTGCTCCGTTGCAAAATGTCCAACAACCCGAACGATTTGTATTTTAATGATTCGTGTGGATTGCGCAAATCGTCGTCTGGCTGTAGTATTAGATAAATCTAATATACAATCTATGCTATGAAACTTAATCCTCTATTCCTTTTCGTTATGATCGCCGCGCAAACGAGTGCGCATGCCGCCGATTTGCTGGAAACTTTCCATGCTGCTCAATCCAATGATCCAGTCATTGCCGCCGCCTATGCGACGCAACAAGCGGGGGAAGAAAAATTAGCGCAAGGACGTTCGCTGTTAATGCCAGCGGTCAACTTGAATGCGAACACCACATTGAACGATCTTAATGTGCAGTATCTGGGAAACTTCCCATTTCCCGGCGGTAATTATCGCTACAACTCGCATGGCTACAATGTGGGTTTGGTGCAGCCTTTGTATCGCCAACAAAATTGGCTGGCGTACTCTGAAGCGGAATTGCAAGTGGCAGCATCAGAAGCGCAATACAAAGTGGCCGAGCAAGATTTGGTGTTGCGCACCGCGCAGGCATACTTTGATGTGTTGAATGCGCAAGACGGAGTCGAATTGGCGCAGGCACAGAAAAATGCCATCGCAGAGCAACTCGCCCAAGCCAAGCGCAATTTTGAGGTGGGCAGTGCAACCATCACCGACACGCATGAAGCTCAAGCACGTTCCGATTTAACCAGCGCGCAAGAAATCGCCGCACAAAATAATTTGGAAATCAAGCGGCGTGTTTTGCAGCAATTGACGAACAGCTTGCCCGGCCAATTAAAACGTTTGAGCGATGCAATCAAACTTGAGTCACCGCAACCTGCTGACATGGAAAAATGGATTGCGGACGCGCAACTGAACAATCCCCAATTGGCGATCGCGCAAGCCAACACCCGGCTTGCCGAAAAAGAAGTCGAGCGCAATCGTGGCGGACATTATCCCACCGTTGATTTGGTCGCCAATTACGGCGCGGCTTACGCCAATGGCAGCACTTTTGGCGTGGGCAACAATATCCGCAACACCAACATCGGCGTACAGTTAAACGTCCCCTTATTTGAAGGCGGACTGATTAACTCCAAATGGCGTGAAGCCGATGCGAATCGCGAGCGTGCCAAGCAGGATTTGGAAAACGCGCATCGCAATGTCGCGCTGCAAACGAGCCAAGCTTATCTCGGTGTGGTGAGTGGCATCGCCCAAGTGCAAGCATTGCAACAAGCCCTCGTCTCTAGCACCAGCTTGTTGGACTCAACCAAAACTGGGCAAGATGTCGGTGTACGCACCAATCTCGATGTGCTTAACGCGCAACAACAACTGTATTCCACACGCCGTGATCTATATCAGGCGGAATACAACTATCTCATCAGCAAACTGCGTCTGAAGGCGGCGGCAGGCGTGCTAGACGAAGCCGAGTTGGGCAAAGTCAATCAAGCACTCAACTAACCCTCGCCTTGACAGCCGTTAGCTATCGCTGATTTAATGTGCGTTCATTAATTGAACGCACATCGCATGTTAGATCAATCCACCAGCTACGATTTACTTAAAACATTAGAGAGCGACCCCGGACTTTCGCAAAGAGATTTGGCGAAAAGATTGGGCGTGAGCTTGGGAAAAATCAACTATTGTCTGAATGCTTTGGTGGCAAAAGGATGTTTAAAAGTCAACAATTTTCGCAATAGCGACAACAAAATCGCCTACGCCTATTTACTCACCCCGCACGGGGTCGAACATCGTGCACGCCTGACAGTAGAGTTTCTGCAAATCAAAATGCAAGAGTATGAGAAACTGCGGGCTGATATTAAGGAATTAAAGCGCGAGGCAAAGAAAAATATCAATCAACGACTGTTGTTGATTAACCAATAGTCTAAATATCAAGGTGCAAAAATGAAGGCAGTTATACTGGCTGGAGGACTCGGAACTAGAATCAGCGAAGAGACATCAACGCGCCCGAAACCTATGGTCGAAATCGGCGGGAAACCGATATTGTGGCATATCATGAAAATATACTCCGCGCATGGAGTCAATGATTTCGTGGTTTGCTGTGGCTACAAAGGTTATGTCATCAAAGAGTATTTTGCCAATTATTTTTTACACATGTCCGATGTAACATTTGACATGCACAATAACAAGATGGAGGTACATCAGCAAAACGCCGAGCCTTGGCGAGTAACCTTGGTTGATACAGGCGACAACAGCATGACTGGCGGGCGGCTGAAGCGTGTCGCCAGCTATGTAAAAGACGAAGAGGCATTTTGTTTTACGTACGGAGATGGGGTCAGCGATGTGAACATCACTGAACTAATTGCTTTCCACAAAACGCAAAAAGTCAAAGCAACCTTGACCGCCGCCATTCCGCCAGGACGCTTTGGCGCGTTAGACATGGTAGGTGACAAGGTCAACAGCTTCCGCGAAAAGCCGCAAGGGGATGGCGCGATGATTAACGGTGGGTTCTTTGTACTATCACCAGAGGTAATCGATTACATCTCGGGCGATCATACAACATGGGAGCGCGATCCCTTGGAGCGTCTAGCGGAAGAAGGTAGTTTGGCAGCGTTCCACCACAATGGTTTTTGGCAACCGATGGATACTTTGCGCGATAAGATGTATCTCGAGGAATTGTGGCAAAGCGGAAAAGCTCCTTGGAAAGTGTGGTAAAAATGAACAAAGAATTTTGGCGCGGCAAGCGGGTTTTTTTGACTGGGCACACTGGGTTCAAAGGTGGCTGGCTGTCGCTCTGGTTACAATCCATGGGCGCGGAAGTGCATGGATACGCGCTAAACCCGCCCACATCAACCAATTTTTTTACAGAGGCCGATGTGGCATCCGGTATGGCAAGTAGCGTGATTGCGGACATACGCGATGCGCAAAAATTACGTGCCGCGATGCAGTCGGCTCAGCCCGATGTCGTCTTTCATTTGGCCGCGCAACCGCTGGTTCGATACTCTTATGTTGAACCGGTAGAAACCTATGAAGTGAATGTGATGGGTACAGTGCATTTACTCGAAGCGGTACGTGCCACGCCCAGTGTCAAAACGGTGGTGAATATAACGACCGATAAATGTTATGAGAACCGCGAATGGGTGTGGGGCTATCGCGAAAATGAAGCGATGGGCGGATACGACCCTTATTCTAGTAGCAAAGGTTGTGCGGAACTGGTCACATCCGCCTATCGGCAATCTTTTTTACAAAAATCAGGGGTTGCACTCGCCACGGCTCGCGCCGGCAATGTCATCGGCGGCGGTGATTGGGCGGCGGATCGATTGATACCGGATTTTCTGCGCGCTCTAGATGCAGGAGTCACGCTAAAAATTCGTTCGCCCCAATCGACACGCCCTTGGCAGCATGTATTAGAACCTCTATCTGGATACCTTGCTTTGGCGGAAAAACTCCACACCTCGGGACTGGATTTTGCTGACGCATGGAATTTCGGACCAGCCGATGAAGATGCGCGTCCGGTGCAATGGATAGTCGAGCGCATGGCTGAGATACGCAAAGACGTAAAGTGGCAATGCGACGATGTGCCGCAACCACACGAGGCCAATTATTTGAAGTTGGATAGCAGTAAAGCACGTCATCATTTGGGTTGGCAGCCGCACTGGTGTTTACAAACAGCATTGCAAAAAACTTTGGCGTGGCACGAGGCTTGGTTGCAGTCCTCCAACATGCGCTCAGTCACGCTGGCGCAAATCGCCGAGTATCAGGCTGAAGGTCGGCAAGGTTAACCATGGCACGTTTTGATTTTTTGCCAACGCCTATATCAGGCTTAACGTTGGTACAACGCAAAGCCATAGAAGATCATCGCGGTTTTTTGTCACGATTTTATTGTTCGGACGAATTCCGTGACGCGGGTATAGCCAAACCCATCGCGCAAATCAACCACACGTTGACATGCAAAAAAGGCGTAGTGCGTGGTTTGCACTTCCAGTACCCGCCCCATGCCGAGACTAAGCTGGTGAGTTGTTTGCACGGCGAAATTTGGGATGTTGCGGTGGATTTGCGGCACGAATCACCAACTTTCTTGCAATGGCATGGCGAAGTGCTTTCCGCCAGCAACCGCAAAAGTCTGTTGATACCCGAAGGGTTTGCGCATGGATTTCAAACACTGACTGAGGACTGCGAGTTGATTTACTTGCATTCCGAAACTTATCATCCTGAGTCAGAGGGCGCGCTGAATGTGAGCGACCCGAAATTAAATATCACTTGGCCTCTTACGATGTGCGATCTTTCAGACAGAGATCGCAATCACACTTTTATTGATCAAAATTTTCAAGGAATTATTTTATGAAGTGCCGCCACTGCCAAGCCGAATTAACATTGCCATTGATAGACTTGGCAACTTCGCCGCCCTCCAATGCCTATCTCACACAAACCATGCTGCACGCGCCAGAAAAATACTTCCCATTGCGTGTGTTAGTGTGCGGCCAATGTTGGCTGGTGCAGACCGAGGACTATGCCGGAGCGGATGAATTGTTTTCGTCTGACTATGCCTACTTCAGCTCGTTCTCGACGACTTGGTTGAAACATGCAGAGAAATATGTCGCGGACATGGCAAGTCGCTTTGAGTTGAATAAAAATTCGCATATCGTCGAAGTGGCGGCGAATGACGGTTATCTGCTGCAATACGCCAAGGCGCGAGGCATTCCTTGTCTGGGTGTCGAACCGACCACCAGCACCGCAGACGCAGCGCGTGCCAAAGGCATCGAAATCATCGAAGAGTTTTTTGGGGTGAAACTCGGACAAAAATTAGCCGCAGCTGGCAAACAAGCCGATTTGACCGCCGCCAACAACGTGTTGGCTCATGTTCCTGACATCAATGATTTTGCGGGTGGCTTTGCTGCACTACTAAAACCGGCTGGCGTGTCCACGTTTGAGTTTCCGCATCTATTGCGCATGGTTACCGAAAACCAATTCGACACTATCTATCACGAACACTATTCCTATCTTTCGCTCATCGCGGTGCAACGCATTTTCGAACAAAACGGTTTGAGCGTATTCGATGTGGAAGAATTGCCAACTCATGGTGGCAGCCTGCGCGTTTATGCGCAACGCAGCGATACTGGTATGCGCAAAGTGACTGCCAATGTGGGTCGGATTTTACAAAAAGAAACGGTCGCCGGGATGGCGAGTGTGGAATTTTATGCGGGCTTTCAAGCCAAAGCGAATTGTGTGAAGAATGACTTTCTGGCATTTTTGATTGAGGCGCAACGTGCGGGCAAAACCGTGGCTGGGTATGGTGCTGCGGCAAAAGGAAACACGCTGATGAACTATGCTGGTGTCCGTGCCGATTTATTGTCTTATGTGGTGGATCGCAATCCTGCCAAACAGGATAAATTTTTACCCGGCTGTCGCCTGCCCATCGTTGCCGAGGCGCAACTCAAACAAACCCACCCCGATTATGTCGTGATTCTTCCATGGAATCTGCGCACCGAAGTGATGGAACAACTGGCCTATATCCGCGAATGGGGCGGAAAATTCGTTACAGCAGTCCCCTCGCTCCAGGTTAGTTGATTACTATGCGTGTCGCAGTATCTGGAGCAAGTGGATTTATCGGCAAATATGTTCTAGCCGAGTTGAGTAAACTGAATGTGGAAATCGTTGCAATCACGCGCGATGCTCATAAGTTCAAAGATGCCCATCATTCTATCCATGTGGTAGAAATGGATATTTCTCGGCCAACGGAAAACTGCTTCGAGAAATTGCGCAAACCGGATGTGCTGATTCATTTAGCATGGGATGGCCTGCCCAATTACAAATCTCTTCATCATTTTGAAACAGAATTACCAAAACAATATCAATTCCTCAAACAGATGATTGTCTCCGGCTTACCAACTCTGTTTGTAACCGGAACGTGTTTTGAATATGGGATGCAGTCTGGAGCGTTGGCGGCGAACCTGACGACCAAGCCAGACAATCCATATGGGTACGCCAAAGACGCTCTGCGGCAACAGCTAGAATACTTGCAAAAAACTCAGTCTTTTAATTTAACCTGGGGACGGCTCTTTTATATGTACGGTGAAGGACAATCAAGTAACTCACTATACCCAAAGTTGCAGGAAGCAGTTCTACGTGGAGACAAGGTATTTAATATGTCAGGAGGCGAACAACTCCGGGACTACCTTGCGGTGGAACAGGTTGCACAAAAGATTACTCAATTGGCAATAGCGCAACGTGATATTGGTGCCGTCAACATTTGTTCAGGAAAGCCTATATCGGTACGTCGATTGGTAGAATCTTGGTTGCAAAATAATAACTGGCAGATTGATCTGAACTTAGGCTATTACTCTTATCCAGACTATGAGCCCCTCGCTTTTTGGGGGGGCGCAGCAATCATTGAAGGAAAAGATTAGCGTGCCAAATATATGTGTTGTTCATTTGGTGAGGAAAAAAAATGGAATATTACCATTTAGAAATTTTTTAGATTCCTACCTAAAAAATCCGGCAGGTGTTGAACACGACCTGCTAATTCTTTACAAAGGATTTAGCCGAAAAGGTGACATTGATCCATACGAAAAGTTACTTAAAAACGTACCGCATTCTTGTTTGATGGTTGCGGATTTTGGTTTCGACCTTAGACCCTATTTCGTAGCCGCAAAAAAACATAATAGTGAATACTTTTGCTTCCTAAATTCGTTCAGCGTCATTTTGGATAAAGATTGGTTACTTAAAGTTTATCGGCATATCAATCAGCCCGGCGTTGGTCTGGCTGGAGCAACTGCTTCGTGGGGAAGCATTCGACCTGGGCAGAGA
>JBAVPP010000326.1:0-9770 GCA_049693175.1 Gallionella sp.
GCCGCGCGTACCGAACATGCGATGAATGTGGCAAACAACCTAACACGCAAGCAATATGAAGACGGCAGTGCAAGTTATCAGATGGTATTGCTAGCCGAACAGAGCTACCAACAAGCCGAACTCAACCTCATTCAGGCGCAAACCAGCAGACTTGGCGACACGGCCGCGCTCTATCAGGCACTGGGCGGCGGCTGGTGGAACAATCAATCACCAGAATAAATATAGTGATACTTGCCTTTTAAATTTATCAAAACGATCCTGTCCATTTTTCTCAACTTACCTCGGTTTTTTAGGTAATCATTTTTACCCATCTGTGTACTTGCTTTCGCTGGCGGTACACGGCAGGATGGCGTTCCTTACATTGCCGATTTACTATCATGTTCGAGTACATTTTTTTCGATGCCGCGTTACGTGACAAATTTGTGAATTACGCGGAGCAGCGCAGTGTGCCTTGCAGTGCGAGTGAGGATGAGATGGGGATGGTCGTGTCCGTACCGGAGGATCTGCCGGATGAGGTGGCGGACGCGCTGGAACAATATTACGACACGCTGGATACCGAGCAAGCTGAGTTGAGTCAGGCGAATGGCGATCTCAAACGCTTGGCGGGATTTCGCTTCAATTTGCCCGATGGTCAATCGCGGCTATTGCCGGTGGATACCGGGTTGGCGAACCGGCTGATGGCGACTTTTAGTCTGGCGGAAATACAGGAATTATTCGAGGCAGTGGCGCACTGCACTTTGCATCCGAACGAAGATCGTTTGTGCAAAATTATCGCGGCGCAAACTGCGGCGGAACGCGGCTAACTTTGAAACTTTCGCATCCTTAGAGTTCGTTGTATTTTTTTGCCGTGCCTTTGGCTTTTTCCAGCGGATATTTCAGCGCGTTTTTGGCAATTTTTTCCAGCACGATTTGTTTGACATCAAAGCCATATCGGTCCGCGAGCAGCAAGGCATAGGCGAACACGTCGGCGAGTTCTTCGCGCACCTTTTCCAGCTCGGCTTGGTCGGCGGATTTCCACAAAAAAGTTTCCAGTAATTCGCTGCTTTCGATGTTGAGCGCGAGTGCCAAATCTTTGGCGTTGTGGAACTGCGCCCAGTCGCGTTCATCGCGAAATTTCAGCAGCGCGACGGTGATTTCTTGGATGTCGTTCACATGTTTCCCCGTGCAAAAAATGGCTCTTGCGAGCACAAGAGACATCGCTATTTTTCAAGTCGCAAAACTCAATCGCCACCGCGTCCGCGTCCTTCGCCACCGCCGCGATAACCGCCACCTTCGCCGCCGCGTCCACCACCGTCGCGGTGATAGCCGCCCTCGCCGCCACGCCCATAATCGTCAGGCCAGAACAAGCAGCCGGACAACAGGCTCGCAATCGCAATCAATGCAAATAGTTTTTTCATGGCACACCTTTCATAAAGTCGTACACGCATCCTATGTCAGGACGACGCGAGTACGCAAGCCTCAGCTCAGAACAGTCTGATGAATTTGTCGCGTTTGATATACGACAACCACCACGCCCCTATAGTCAAAATCCATGCGATTATTTTGATAAAAATCGAATTGAAAATCAGAAAATTAAATTGCAAGAGCAGGGTAAACGCGGTGAGATTAAATGCAATCATCATGTACACAATAACCAGCGGCAGTTTGAACATAATTACACCTTCCTATTTTAAGTACGATTATTTTTTCACGAATGATGATACGCCGCCAGAAACCGCGCTGACCGCTTTGAGTCTTGCCAAATCGGCATTCGCCAAGTTTCTTTGCGCGCATTGCCGCCAATCGGCACTCGCCGGATTGGTCGGGTCTTGCTGCAAAGAACACGCGCATTTACAAGCCGCCGCGCGATAGCACCCTTCCATATTGTCAGCCTTGCAAGTAGCCTGTTGCGGCGCGCATTGCGCACTGCAAGTTCGCGCCACATCGCGCGCTTTGAGTTGCACGGCAAGCGGCACTTTCGCCAACTCTTTGGGCTGCGTCACAACACCCCACACCGTCATGGAGATTCCGGAAAAAAATAAGACTGCGACCAACCAGTTCGTGTGCAGCAACATGCCGCCCAACTTTCTGTACCAGGACCGATTTGCAGCGCTTGAACTCAACTTAAAATCCAACAGGCCGGGCGTGCCGGATTTTTCGTGCAACCTGTCGCACGCGTCTATACATTCGCCGCAATTAATACAGGGGTCATACGGTTTGATATTAATCGGTTGAATATTGGTGATACATGAGGTCGCGCAATAATTGCATTTGCTGCAATCCGAAGAGCGTGTCGCGTCGTAAGTCACGTGCAACGCGTCATGTGTCTCAAATATTTTTTGCCCGATGCGATACAAACAGGCGTAATCGCACAGGAAATAACGCACCACGGCGATGTCGATAAAAATCAAAAACACCATGAACAAATAGAGCATGAACGCTGAAAACATTTCTGTGTTGGTAAACGTCACCATCCCCCACACTTCCTTGGGAGAATAGAAAAACAGAAAAGGCACAATCGCAAGCAGCATCGAGGCGAGTAAAAAACTCAGTCCGAGTATGGCCCAGTTGGCTAATTTATTTTTGGCTGCCGCAACAATCAATCCGTCACCCACCACCTCCACGCTGGCACGCTTTCCCAACAATTTGTAAGTCAGATTATTCGCCCATTCAGAAAGCATATTTTGCGGGCACGCCCATCCGCACCACACCGTGCCGATGGTCATATAAGTCAGAATGGGTGCGGTGGCGAAAATCAGCGCGAGACCAAATACCAAGGTGAAATTTGACCATGCGATTTGATGATCCAAAATGAAAAAGCTGGCGGTCGTTAAATCTATGCGCAACAACCCACTGGCGGGAACCAACGCAATCAGTATCAGCGTGGAAAACTGAACGATTCTTCTTTTCCAGCGATATTGCGGCAAATTTGTCATGTAAGTGAACCCATCAACTTGGTGATGAAAAATAAAAGCGAAAAACCGACAAGCCTCCCCACATGCAAAGCCTCCCGAACATGGAATCTATATAATCATAATCTAATAAATTGCCGACGTAAAATTTTATCACTGTCGAAGCCCTGACGCGTCGACAAATACACGTTAGCGACTTGAATAAACAAGCAGTAGCGCGCCTGCGTGGGCACTGAGGTATTTTTGGTGATTTGTAATTGCTATACCCGCCCGATTTATTTTTTACACC
Organism: Gallionella sp.; assembly: GCA_049693175.1. GTDB lineage: Bacteria > Pseudomonadota > Gammaproteobacteria > Burkholderiales > Gallionellaceae > Gallionella. The sequence goes on from JBAVPP010000326.1 coordinate 3,181, forward strand.
AGCACAAATAATTTGCATCCTTACTTAAAGATTGATTTTTTTTGCCGATAACACGACTGCCGGATGCGTGCGTGCCTGAACGACCATGTTCCGTGTGGCAAAAAACCGTACCAATCATCGCCTGGCGCAGCTTGTGACTAAAGCATCGCCGTAAACCGCGTTTAATGTTAATCGCAAGGATATAAAACTATGACTGCCAGACCTATAATGGATACTCGTGCAACCGTGGAATATCTGCTCAGGCACATACCATCGGTGAATGAAACCGCGAGCTGCCTTGATGTATTAGATAGATTCCACGAGGACAAAATGCTGTACGCGCTGCCTATCGTCAATCATGCCAACCAACCGGTGGGTCTGGTCGCCAGGCAGCAATTTACCGAATATTTCAGCAAGCCTTTTTCAAAAGAGCTACAAGGAAAAAAAATAATTTCCACTTTGATGGACCATAATTTCATTGCCGTCGACAAGACAGCGGGAATAGAAGAAGTCGCCAGAATCACGCTGGATGCGGGGATGCAACACATGGTGAGTGGATTCATCATTACCGACCACGGGCTATATTTTGGCATGGCAAATGGCTATGATTTGCTCAATGAAATAACTACCCTCAAACAAAAGCAACTTTTCGATTTGGCACATTTTGATCATCTGACCGGACTGCCCAACCGCCGGTTACTGCTTGATCGCATCCAACATGCACTGGCAACCCTCACGCCAAACCAAAGGCAAGGCGCGCTATTATTTATCGACCTGGATCATTTCAAAACCATCAATGACACACTGGGGCATCCCAGCGGCGACCTGCTGCTGCAATTAGTCGGGCAACGCTTAATTTCCTGTGTGAGGCAAACAGACACAGTCGCCAGAATCGGCGGCGACGAATTTGTGGTCATGCTTGAGGGGCTCAGCGAGCATGATGAAACCTCGGCAACGCAAATAGAAACAGTAGGCGAAAAAATCCTTGCCACACTGGCCCAACCCTACCAACTCGGCGAGAGCAAATACCGGGTAACTCCCAGCATAGGCGCGACCCGTTTCAACGACGCGCGCCACTCGCCAGACGAACTGATGAAACAGGCGGACATCGCCATGTACCAAGCAAAAAAAGCGGGGCGCAACACTTTGCGTTTTTTCGATTTGCACATGCAAAAGAACATCGAGGATCGCGCATTTTTGGAAAACGAACTGCGCACCGCGCTAGACAAAAAACAGTTCCAATTGCATTACCAAATCCAAGTAGACAGCTTGCAAAATCCGCTGGGGGCGGAGGCTTTGATACGCTGGAAACATCCCGAACGCGGCATGGTGTCTCCCGCGCAATTCATTCCATTGGCCGAAGAAACTCGACTCATCATTCCGATGGGTTTATGGATACTGGACACGGCTTGCGCGCAAATCAAAGCCTGGCAAAACAACCCACACACTCGCCAACTTGTACTGGCCGTCAATGTGAGTGCCAAACAATTTCACCACGCCGATTTTGTGCCACAGGTTTTGGCGACGCTGCGACACCATGCAATCCCTCCTCATTTGCTTAAATTGGAATTAACCGAAAGCATGTTGGTGGACAACATCGAGGACACAATCCGAACCATGAATTTGCTCAAAGAAATCGGCATCCGTATTTCTCTGGACGATTTCGGCACGGGATACTCCTCTCTGCAATATTTGCGTTTGCTGCCGCTAGACCAACTCAAAATCGACCAGTCGTTCGTGCGCGATCTGGATGTCAACAGCCGCAGCGGCAACACCATCGTGCGCACCATCATTGCGATGGCACAAAGTCTGGGATTGGAAGTCATCGCCGAAGGTGTGGAGACCGAGCAACAAAAACAACTGCTGCAAAGTTACGGCTGCGCGCACTACCAAGGCTATTTGTTTGGCAAACCCGTCCCTGTCGAACAGCTAGACGCGCGACTCAATGTCCGTTAATGGCAAACTCCGGCAATCGCAACATGCAATTTGCTCGCCCGATTGCAGCCGCACAATATCACTCAGTAAAAATAATTTCTATGGCATGCCATTCTACATTAAGTGGATTCCATAACACGCTTCCAAGTTCGCATAGGAATGCAGGTTTGTAGGCGATGTAATGAACACTCAATGAGTGCCGGACTGATGCCATGACCACTGGCGGCATCAACATCCAAAGTGGCATCACCATTGAGTTCGAGGAGCCTGTTGAATGCTTGTTGAGCATGTGTGACCGATATTACAGAGTCATTTTCACCATGAAACATATGTAGCGTTGTTAACTGAGGTGCAGCATTCGGCAGTCGAGCAAAACGCCCAGAAAAAGCAAGTATTCGGCCTACATGTCCATCATGTTTAATGCCAAATTCCATCGCTACAATTGCGCCCTGTGAAAACCCTAGCAAAGCGGTATCTGATTGCAAGATGCCAAAACGATTTTGTGCTGCACTCACCAAGTCGTGCAAATTAGGCAGCACTTCCGAAACTCGCTCATACCGATTGTCTTCGGTCACGCCATTGATAGAAAACCATTCGCGACGATTCGGATTACCACTGAATGGTCGTATGCCTGGAAGAAGCACAAATGCCGCTTGGGGAAAAGTTTGTCTGAATTGATGAGCCAGCGGCAATAAATCAGACGCAACAGTGCCAACTCCATGCAGAAATATAAATAACTGTTGTGCCTGCCCTGTGTCGGGCAGCAATTCGATTGGCTGTAATAGTTGGGGATTCATTATGCGGCTCTGGCCTCGTAGTTGTTTTGATTTGCTAGGCTACTAAACCTAGCGTGAGTTTACCCGCCCTATTCTACTGGTCATTTCTACTATGCTTGTGAGGCAAGATCGCTTTCCATGTACAGAAGTAAACATACGAGGCAACATAAATGTTGCCTCGTATGTACTCATCTTGCAATTTGCCCGAATTTCCCGCTGCTGAAATCCTGCATTGCTTGCATGATTTCCTCGCGGGTGTTCATCACAAAGGGGCCGTGGCCGACGATGGGCTCGTTAAGTGGCTCGCCGGAAAGTAGCAATACAACCGCATCCTCTTCGACATCAATGGACAGTTGCGTTCCTTCACGCTCCATGACTGCCAGTTCCGCCTCACGAACCGTGTGCGTACCGATACGCAGTGCTCCACGCAAAACGAACAAGGCTAGGGTATGTCCTTCGGCAAACTCAACCGATAGCGATCGACCAGCCCTCAGTTTCATATCCCATACGTTCATCGGCGTAAAGGTACGCGCCGCTCCTTTTGTGCTTTCGTATGCACCCGCGATGATTCTAGCGGTGCCAGCATCGTGTGGCAGTTCGACTGTCGGAATCTGAGCGACAGTAATGCCTTGGTAGCTAGGAGCAGACATCTTATCTTTGGCTGGTAGATTGACCCATAGTTGAATCATCTCGAACGGACCACCGTTGCGTGCGTAGTCTTCGCTGTGAAATTCTTCGTGTAGCAATCCAGACGCTGCTGTCATCCACTGCACCTCGCCATTGCCAATAGTACCTCCGCCACCCGATGAGTCGCGATGCGAAACACCGCCTTCATAAACGATGGTGACCGTCTCGAAGCCGCGATGCGGATGCTGGCCGACACCGAGCTTACGTTGGGTTGGTGGAAAATCAGTTGGTCCAGCGTAATCCATTAACAGGAAAGGAGATAACTCCTCGGCGATGTCGTTGTAGGAAAAAATACTCTGCACTGGAAAGCCGTCGCCGACCCAGTGGCGTCCGTTACTGCGTTTGATAAATGCTAGATTTTTCATGATAGTCTCCTTGGATTGATGGATGCAATTTAGCACCTAGACACCCCCCCACACTAGATGGTTAAATGTGAAATAACTTTTCCATATATTGAACAACTCAGATGGATTTCAACGAAACTGCGGTCTTCGTCAAGGTGGTGCAAGTTGGTAGCTTCAGTGCCGCCGCGCGGTTGTTGCACCTGCCGACCTCCACCGTTAGCACACGTGTGGCGCGGTTGGAAAAACGACTAGGTGTCACCCTCCTACACCGTACAACACGGCGTTTGAACCTTACCGAAGCAGGAAATGTGTTTTATCAACATGCAGCAACTGGGTTAGTTCATATGCTTGAGGCGGAGGCATCCGTGACGGCATCGCTCACTGTGCCCAAAGGACACCTTAGAGTCACAGCCCCAGCAGATTTTGGTGATGCCATTTTTACCGATTTGATTACTCAAATGCGCCGCGCATATCCCGAGATTGATATTGAGCTAATCCTGACGGATCGCCCTGTAGATATGGTTGCCGATGAAATTGATGTGGCTATTCGAGCCGGAGAACTAAAGGATACAACATCGCTAGTAGCGAAGCGGGTTGGTATCGCCTGTTGGGCGGTATTTGCGAGTCCAAATTATTTACGGATTGCGCCACCACTAACCAAGCCGCAAAATTTGCGTAAGCACAACTGCCTGCAGTTTACGCCGCTTGGTAAGAATCAATGGGAACTTGCAAATACAAAAGATAGCATCACGGTTCCGATGGATGGTCGCATTATAGTTAACGATATCGGTTATCGAATCGATGACAATTGCTGGCGAAGGTGTCGCCTTACTGCCAACCTATGCTTGCCGTAAGGCACTAGAGGACGGACGATTAATTCGTGTTATGCCAGAGTGGCATGCTAGAGCCGACCCAGTTCATCTCGTTTATCCTAAGCAAAAATTTATCCCCAAAAAATTGCGAGTCTTTGTAGATATGGCTGCATTAGAATTAAAGCGTTGCCTAGGGCAAATAATCAAATCTTAAACATTCCGCTTCACCCCATTTTGAGTAAAACTAATAGCGATTGCCAAGCCAGCGTTCAATCAAAATGACTAGCACATCTATCTTCCCAAAATACGCCAACACAACAAATAAGCTTGTTCCTACAAATAAGCCAAACTGAAAAGCATGGGTTATCAAATTCATGCGGCCTCCCCATGCTCGACACTTGTGTTCTCTAGATTTATTTGTTCATATTTACGAGCATATGAACCGACTATTACCTCCTGAAGAATTCCACCGAAGTTAGATGCCTCAACCACCAAAATTACACACGGCCCCCAGTAGTGCAAGTTGAGGTGGTAATTAAAATCAGTACCATCGTTAAATACAAACCAATACATATAGCAATAGGTCAAAAACCTAACAAAGAGAGGCGGTAAACAGGCAAGCCACTTCCCCCCTTTGCGTCCATAGATTTTCGCAACCAGCATCCCTACTAAGAATGGCAAGACGAATATGTCAAACATCCAAGGAAGCGTAAAAGTTTCAATACCTTTAAAAACCTCGACGTTCGCCCCAATCATCCAGTCTCCTGCAAAATTAAGAAGCATTCCGGCTAATACCGCCACCATTCCCCGCATTCTTAGACTCATTGTAAGTTTCCCTTTTATAGTTTTTAACAAAATTTCTGCCTCGAACTGTACCCAACAATAATCTGACAATACAGGTACACTTTGCTCATTATTTATTCATGCTGTACTGCCAAATTCACCATGACAATTTTATCCATTACCCCAGATAGTTCACTTCCGCTAACCGACCAAATCGTTGACGCAATCAAGCTGGCGATAGACGATCACAGCATTCGTGCGGGGGCGCGCCTGCCTTCAATTAGGCAATTTGCATTAGATCACCACGTCAGCCGCTCTACGGTAGTGCAGGCCTATGATCGTTTGGTAGCGATGGGATATTTGCATTCACGTCTCGGTTCAGGCTTTTACGTACCCCAACAGCGCATTGGACAAACATCGCAAAACTCGACCTATCAACCCGATGATGCAGTTGACATTGTCTGGCTGTTAAAAAAATCACTTGAGGATCGCTCCAACAAAACCATGCCTGGTGCATGGTGGTTGCCCTCCGCCTGGATGGAAGATTCGGGCATCAAAAAAAGCTTACGTTCTTTATCGCTTAAAAATGGAGAGTTTCTTACGGCATATGGCACGTCCGCCGGTTATTTGCCTTTGAGGGAGTTGCTTCAAAGCAAATTATCGAACATTGGTATTGCCGCAGACACCCCACAAATCATACTAACCAATGGCGTAACCCATGCAATGGATTTAGTGACCAGGCTATTGATTAAATCTGGGGACGCGGTGCTTGTCGATGACCCTGGATATTTCATCCTTTTTGGCGGATTAAAATCGTTTGGAGCAAAAGTTATTGGCGTGCCGTGGAATCACGACGGCCCAGATGTTGAAAAAATGGAAGTCTTAATTAAGGAGCACAAGCCAAAAGTCTTTTTTACCAACTCAATTTTGCACAATCCGACTGGCGCAAGTATTTCGCAACCCGTTGCTTATCGAGTGCTTCAGCTTGCAGAAAAATATGACCTGACATTAGTTGAAGATGACATCTATGGAGATTTTCATCCTGCTGCTGCAACTAGGCTCGCAACGCTTGATCAATTAAATCGTGTCATCTATGTCAGCAGTTTTTCAAAATCGGTTTCAGCTAGTTTACGCGTTGGATATTTGGCTTGTAACCGTAAATTGGCAGAACGTTTATGTGATGTCAAATTACTCACAGGACTGACCACTTCCGAGATTGGAGAGCAAGTAATTTATCAGCTCCTAACAGAGGGGCACTATCGAAAACATCTTGA
>JBAVPP010000327.1:0-5219 GCA_049693175.1 Gallionella sp.
CTCACGCGCAAATGCTGTGTTCATGCGGCATTATCGCCGCACAAGACCTGAGCGACATCCAGCGCGGGCTGGCGCAAATCCAGTCTGAAATTGTCTCCGGGCAATTCGTCTGGTCAGTTGATTTGGAGGATGTGCATCTTAATATTGAAAAGCGGCTGACCACCTTGGTCGGCGATGCCGGCAAACGTTTACACACCGGTCGTTCGCGCAATGATCAAGTCGCCACCGATGTGCGCCTGTATTTACGCAGCGCGATTGACGAGCTATTACAATTAATCACAGCCCTGCAAAGTGCGCTGCTAAATCTTGCCGAGCAACACACGTTAACCATCATGCCCGGCTTCACCCATTTGCAAGTCGCCCAACCAATCAGTTTCGCGCATCACCTAATGGCCTATTTTGAAATGCTTAAACGCGATGCCGAACGTTTGCAAGACACGCGCCGCAGAGTCAATCGCTTACCCTTGGGCGCGGCGGCTTTGGCGGGTACCAGCTACCCAATCAAGCGTGAAATGGTCGCGGAATTATTGGGTTTTGAAAGCGTGTGCGAAAACTCTTTGGATGCCGTTTCGGATCGAGATTTTGCCATCGAATTCACGGCGGCAGGCGCGTTGATTATGACGCATTTATCGCGCTTCTCGGAGGAGCTGATATTGTGGATGAACCCGCGCGTGGGCTTCATCGACATCGCCGATCGTTTTTGCACCGGCTCATCTATCATGCCGCAAAAAAAGAATCCCGATGTCCCCGAACTGGTACGCGGCAAAACCGGGCGCGTTAACGGACATCTGGTCGCGCTGCTCACGCTGATGAAAGGCCAGCCACTGGCGTACAACAAAGATAATCAGGAAGACAAAGAACCGCTGTTCGACACCGTGGACACGCTGACGCAAACTTTGCGCATCTATGCGGACATGATTACCGGCATCAAAGTCAAGCCGGAAGCCATGCGTAATGCGGCTTTGCAAGGCTATGCCACCGCTACAGATCTGGCAGATTATTTGGTTAAAAAAGGCTTGCCCTTCCGTGACGCACACGAGGCCGTCGCACTGGCAGTGCGTTTCGCCGAGCAACGCGGCTGTGATTTGAGCGACATTAGCCTCGTCGAGTTGCAAAATTTTTCGTCACTCATCACCCAAGATGTCTATCAGGTTTTGTCGCTGGAAGGTTCACTCGCGAGCCGCAACCACATTGGCGGAACTGCTCCCAATCAAGTCACCGCCGCAATCACACGCGCCAGAGATTATTTGGCAAAGAAATAAAAACAGGCGACCTTGTGGTCGCCTGAAGGGGGGTGCTATGAATAGGGGTCGTTATGCGCAACTCCAAAATTTCAGCACCCGCGAACTATAGCTATCAACTCGCGCAAAGCCTATATGCACGAATACCTATGCCGTTCGGCTTAGCTTGCCAATAAGGTCTTCAACTCACCACTCTGATACATTTCGGTCATAATATCCGAGCCTCCCACAAACTCCCCTTTGATATAGAGCTGAGGTATCGTCGGCCAATTCGCGTAATCTTTGATGCCCTGACGGATTTCCGCGTCTTGCAACACATCCACCGTGAATAATTCTTGCACACCCAACGCGCTCAAAATGCGAATCGCGTTCGCGGAAAAGCCACATTGCGGAAACTTGGCATTGCCCTTCATGTACAGCACCACCTGATGAGAGCTAACTTGCTCTTGTATGCGTTTTTGAATATCTGTTGTCATAGCTATATACCAGAATGAAATTGTCAACTATTGTAATTAGGTAGGTGCTAATACGTCAAGCACAACCGCCAGTCACCCGCTCTACTCCGGCTAAATCACGCGAAGAAAACACCTTTTGAAAACCGGCTTGCAACAATATGCTGCGCACACGCTCGGCTTGATTGTAGCCATGCTCAAGCATCAGCCAACCTTGCGGATTGAGACGCAGCCTTGCTTGCGCGCCGATACAGCGTATATCCTCCAAACCATCTGCCCCGGAAGCCAAGGCACTCAATGGCTCAAAGCGCGCATCACCTTGCGTCAGATGCACGTCTGCGGACTCGACATACGGCGGATTGGAAACAATCACATCAAAACGCTGTTGACCCAAAGCCGCAAACCAATCACTGAGCAAAAATTTCACATTTTTGATGTTTAATTTTTCTTGATTCTCTTGCGCCACTTGCAGTGCGGTTTCGGAAGCATCAACCGCAACCACTTCAACACCCGGGCGCGCATGGGCAATGCTCAACGCAATCGCGCCACTGCCAGTACCCAAATCCAGCACGCTGCAAACGCCTTGCTGCGGAACTTTCTGCAACGCCAGTTCGACCAGTAATTCGGTGTCGGGACGCGGAATCAAAGTGGCTGGCGTTACCTTAAAATTCAAGCCAAAAAACTCGCGTTCACCCAGCAAATAGGCGATGGGTACACCGCCTAAACGACGCTCAAATAATTCGTCATAACGCGCCATTTCATCCACATTCAGCACACGTTCAGGATGAGCAAAAAGATAAGCGCGATTGACTTGTAACACCGCTTGCAACAGAGATTGAATTTCTATACGTGCCGTGCTGTAATCAAGAGTCAGCGTGGCTTGTAGCTGTGAGCTATGAGTGGCAATTAACGCTTGGATGGATAGATTCATGCTCTAGCAGCATTACGCAACTGCTTCCGACATCGCGGCGAGTTGCTCGGCCTGATGCTCCGCCATCAACGCGCTGGCGAGTTCACTGATGTCGCCGTCCATGATGGCATCCATTTTGTACAGCGTCAGATTAATACGATGATCGGTGATACGACCCTGCGGGTAATTGTAAGTACGAATGCGCTCGGAGCGGTCGCCGCTGCCCACTAAACTCTTGCGCGTCGCGGCGATTTTGGCATTCTGTTCACGCACCTGCGCATCCATAATGCGCGCCGCCAGCACACGCATCGCTTGCGCCTTGTTCTGGTGCTGCGAGCGGCCATCCTGACACTCGACCACCACACCCGTCGGAATGTGCGTAATACGCACCGCCGAGTCTGTCTTGTTGATGTGCTGACCACCCGCGCCGGAAGCGCGGAACGTATCAATGCGCAAATCGGCGGAATTCAGCACCACTTCATCCACGTCATCCACTTCCGGCATAATCGCCACGGTACACGCCGAAGTGTGCACGCGACCTTGTGTTTCGGTCGCTGGCACACGCTGCACACGATGCGCACCCGACTCAAATTTCAACACCGAGTACGCGCCCTGCCCAACAATGCGTGCGATAATTTCTTTATAGCCGCCCATCTCGCCGGGACTCTCAGAAATAATCTCGACCTGCCAACGTTTGCGCTCGGCAAAACGCGAGTACATACGGAACAAGTCGCCCGCGAATATCGCCGCTTCATCGCCGCCCGTACCCGCACGCACTTCCAAAAACACGCTGCGTTCATCGTTCGGATCTTTGGGCAACAACTGCACTTGCAACTCGCTCGCCAACTGAGCCAGATGCTCGTTGCCCTGTTTGATTTCCGCCTCGGCAAACTCGCGCATCTCCGGGTCTCCCGCCATTTCCTGAGCGGTGGCAATGTCGCCCAAGCAGGATTGATAAGCGTGATACAACGCCACCACGGGTTCGAGTTCGGCGCGCTCACGATTGAGCTTGCGAAACGTGTCCATATCTTTGGTGGCTTGTTCGGTACTTAACAACTCATTGACTTCAAGCAGACGCTCACTCAACTGAGCGAGTTTGGCGGCAATACTAGGGTTCATTATTCTTCAGAATGCAGATGGTAAAGGCGATGCACGACCTCAAGGAAATTCTCGCGATCGCCACCGTGTACTTGATTCAAAGCGTGCGTCGGCGCGTGCAAAAATTTATTGGTCAGCCCACTGCTCATCGCTTCCAAAACTTTTTCCGGCGACTCGCCTTTCGCCAACAGACGCATCGCTTTTTCGACTTCCTGACGACGACTGCGTTCGGCATGATCACGCAAAGCGCGTATGGTCGGCACGACTTCGCGCGATTCCATCCAGTGCACGAAATCAGACACACCCGAAGCGATGATGACTTCGGCTTCTTTGACCGCACTCTGACGCGCGTCCAGCCCATCTTTCACCACTTCGGCGATGTCATCGACGCTGTACAAAAACACGTCGCTTAAATCGGCGACTTCGGCTTCCACATCGCGCGGCACGGCCAGATCAACGATGAATAATGGTTTGTGTTTACGCGCTTTTAACGCGCGTTCCACCATGCCTTTACCCAGTATCGGCAACTGACTCGCAGTACACGTCACGATGATGTCGTGATGCGCCAATTGCTCCGGCAATTCGGTCAAGGTGATGGCGTGACCGTTGATGCGCCGCGCCAGCGTTTGCGCGCGTTCCAAGGTGCGATTCGCCACCGTGATATGTTTGGGATTGCGTGCCGCGAAATGCACCGCGTTGAGTTCTATCATTTCGCCCGCGCCAATGAACAAGACGCGTTGTTCGGAAATGCTGGGGAAAATGCGCTCCGCCAACCGCACCGCCGCCGCCGCCATCGACACCAGATTCGCGCCGATTTCAGTTTGCGTGCGTACATCTTTCGCCACCGAAAAAGTGCGCTGGAATAATTTGTGCAACAAGAATCCCAATGTGCCGGCTTCTTCCGCCTGACGCACCGCTTGCTTCATCTGCCCCAAAATCTGCGGCTCGCCCAACACCATAGAATCCAAGCCGCTCGCCACACGAAAGGAATGCTTGACTGCCAATTCGCGTGGCAGCGTATACAAATACGGCTCAATATCTTTGCGTGGCAAATTGTGATACTGCGCCAACCAATCTATCGCATGTTCGGGCTGTGGCGCGTTGCAATACAACTCCATGCGATTGCAGGTGGACAAAATCGCCGCCTCTTTTGCCGCACCGTTCTCCACCAAATCGCGCAAAGCGTTTTCCATCCCGTCCACATTGAACGCGACTTGCTCGCGCACTTCCAACGGTGCGGTTTGGTGGTTCAGTCCAAAGGCATAGAGTTGCATAGCGATATTTATTTAGCCGCGTCTTCTTTCAACGCTGCGGCCTTGTCGGTATTTTCCCAAGTGAAGCCGGGTTCTTCACGACCAAAGTGACCATAGGCAGCAGTGTTCTCATACACCGGACGCAGCAAATCGAGCATTTGCACGATGCCTTTGGGACGCAAATCGAAATGGCGCAATACCAACTCGGTTAATTTCTCATTCGAGATTTTGCCCGTACCATAAGTATCGACCATCACGCTGGTCG
>JBAVPP010000328.1:0-1662 GCA_049693175.1 Gallionella sp.
GGGTCATGCCATACCAGGGAATGATAAAAAACACGCGACCGTCTTGCGGCGCGATGAGCAGCATCGCCTCGTCCGTCATGCCGCCGGGTAGCACCAGATGGATGCCTTTGCTCATGCGACACCATGTTTTTCCTGCCTTGTCGGTGCTAATCCATTGCCCGGTGGTGTTGACGATTTGGCGTGCACGCACGGTGATTTTTTCGCCGCTGATTTGGTCTTGCACCAGCGCGCCGCAAGCGATATTTTGTTCTTCGGTAATGTCGTTCAGGCGGCAATAATTCACGCATACCGCGCCGTGTTGTTGCGCGCCGTAGATAAGTTCCAACACCAGTCGCGCATCGTCTGTTTGCGCGTCGCCGTAGGTGAAACCGCCGCTTAGATTTTCATCTTTGAGCCAAGAAAAATGCGCGGAAAATTCCGCGCGGTTATATGCATGATGCGCGAGATTTTTGTCGGGGAAATTCGCCAGCGCGTCATACAACATCAACCCGGCTTTCATGCGCAATTTTCCGACGCGACTGTCGCGATAAATCGGCACGCCGAAGCGCAAAGGCCAGACGCGATGCGGCGCGCAGGTCAGCAACATCTGCCGTTCCGCTAGTGCTTTTTTAACCAGTTTGAAATCGTAGGTTTCGAGATAACGCAGTCCGCCGTGTATCAATTTGCTCGAAGCAGAAGAGGTGGCGGATGCCCAATCCGCTTGCTCGACGAGCGCGACTTTTAAGCCGCGCAACGCCGCGTCGTAAGCCGTCCACGCGCCATAAATTCCGCCGCCGCAGACCAGCAAATCGAAAGAGTGTTGCGCTAATTTTTTGGGTTCACGTTGCATCGTGTCGCACACTCTAACGCAAGTTGCCGCGTTGCGACACGATGAGGTGATAGGTAATCAGACCAGTGCTTTTGCCATGCGCGCCAAGGCTTCTTGCAAGTTCTGCATCGAGGTGGCAAAAGACAAACGGATATAACCTTCCGAGCCGAATGCCGAGCCGGGTACGACGGCGACACCGGCGGTGACCAGCAGATATTCGGACAGCGCGATGTCGGTTGCGGCGGTGATCGTGCCGCGCTGATGCAGCTTGGCAATCACGTCACGCACATCGGGGAACGCATAGAACGCGCCGCCTGCCATCAGGCATTTCACGCCGGGGATTTTGTTCAACTCGTTGACCACAAATACATGGCGTTCGCGGAACGCTTTAATCATAGGCGCGAGGCAATTTTGATCGCCGTTGAGCGCGGCTTCGGCGGCAACTTGCGAGATGGAAGTCGGGTTCGAGGTGCTTTGCGATTGCACGTTTTCCATCGCGGTAATAATGGCTTCCGGCCCCGCCGCATAACCGATGCGCCAGCCTGTCATGGCATACGCTTTGGACACGCCGTTCAGCACCATCGTGCGGTTATACAAATCAGGACAAGCATCGAGAATATTGACGAACTTGCCATCGACCAGCGCGATGTGTTCGTACATATCATCGGTGGCGATAATGATGTTGGGATGCTTGCGCAACACCGCGCCCAATGCTTGCAAATCTGCCAAGTTATATACCGCGCCGGATGGATTGCTAGGGCTGTTGATGACCACCATTTTAGTGCGCGGTGTAATCGCAGCTTCCAATTGCGCGGCAGTCAATTTGAATCCTTGCGCGATGTCCGCTTCGACGA
>JBAVPP010000329.1:0-12338 GCA_049693175.1 Gallionella sp.
TCATTGCAGTGTGTTGACTTTAGAAGGAGTGGTTACCATAATCACCCCATTCTTGTTAGAAAAAACGACATTATCACATCCTCCCAAATTGTTAGACCAAGTTGTCGCAAAGATTCACTACAAATTATCCAGCTGGTTCACGCGGCGCGCTTTGAGTTGTGCGCATCAACATAAGCATCCAGCAGTCGACGTATCATGCGTTGATATTGGGTGTGATTTTTCTCGGCTTCCGACTTAAAAAAATCCACACTTTTTTTGCTTAACGCTAAGGTGATTTTTACGCCTTCTTCGTTAAAAGCTAACTCCGCGATTGAGGGCAAAAAATCGGGAATGACTGTGATATTCCCCAAGGGTTCATCTGTGTATTTTATTTTGCTTCCAGCAATGCGCCGACTAGCGGCATTAGCCTTCACAGCAACTTTACTTCCTTGCGTTTTCGCTTTCATAAACTGCCTTTCCTTTGCGCCAATAACCCGCGCCGATAATCCGAATAACCTCGGTGCGATAGGTAAATCGCACCGTCAAAATACCGCCTTCCACCATGCCGAAACAATAAAACCGTTGTTCAGTTTTGCTGTGGCTATTATCTTGCGCGATGACCCGTTGTGGGTCGGCAAAAGCATATTGGGCAAGCTGAAATGAGACCCCATGCTTCTCTTGATTGAGCGTGTTTTTTGCCGTATCCCATTCAAAATTAGTTTTAGCCATGAACAAAGATTAGCACGTAGGAATATATTTAGCCATATTTTAGTATGGTTATTTTTGACAAACCCCGCAATAAAAACTCGACCGTTGTCCTTGCTTGATTTGCAGGATTTTTGCGCCACAATTTCGGCATGGTTCACCTGCTCGTCCATAGACGAAATACTCTTGCTGAAAGTAGCCACTGCTACCGTCACTGTGGACGAAATCGCGCAGGGTGCTGCCGCCTTTGGCGATGGCGGCAGTGAGGGTGGCGCGGATCTCAATCACCAGTTTTTCGCAGCGGGTTCGGCTGAGTTTTCCGGCGGCGAGTTGCGGTTTGATGCCGCTGCGAAACAGCGATTCATTGGCGTAAATATTGCCCACGCCGACGACCAAATGGTTGTCCATAATGGCTTGTTTAATCGCGATGCTGCGACCGCGTAAAGCCTGATGCAAATAGCGCGCGCCGAAATTTTCTTCCAATGGTTCTGGGCCTAGCGAGGCGAGTAGCGGATGAGTGTTGATGTCACCGGTGTGCCACAACACCGCACCGAAACGACGCGGGTCACGCAGGCGCATGAGCTTGCCATTGCTCAACATTAAATCGAAGTGGTCATGCAACGCCGCAGGCGTATCGCTAGGCAAAATGCGCAGACTGCCGGACATACCGAGATGCAGAATCAATGTGCCATTGCCGCAATCCGCCAGCAGATATTTGGCGCGGCGCGTGAGGCTAAGTATGGTGCGACCTTGTATCGGCAAATCCGGTATCGGCCAGCGCAGGCTGCGATTGCGTATTACGGCATCGACAATGGTCGCGCCGACCAGATGTGTTTTTAAGCCGCGCCGCGTGGTTTCAACTTCTGGGAGTTCAGGCATAGCTATCCGTAGGGGTGCAATTCATTGCGCCCTTGTTTGATTTTATGACAAGTCTGGGCGCGATAAATCACGCCCCTACGCCATTTATGAACATGGAAAAAAATTTAGGCACGGCGGCGTTTCCACCAAAGAAAAATTCCATACGCCGCCAACAATAAAGGCACGACCAGCAGAAAACCGATGCCGATGAATTCGAGTTGAGTGCGGCTAAGGGTGAGCGTGCTGTCCTTGCTGCTTCTGGGTTGCAGGGTGATGAGATGTTCTTCGCCCGCCAGCCAATTCACCATATTTACGCCCATATCGACGTTGCCACCATTGCCCGCGAAAGTGTTGGAAAGAAACGCGGCATCGCCGACCACGACGATGCGCTGCTCGCTATCGTTGATGCTGCGATGCAGCGCGGTGGCGATGGTCACCGGCCCCGGTGTGTCGTGTGCTTTATCGAACTTGGGTTTGCCGCTATGGCTCACCCAGCCGCGACTCGCCACTTCAATCAGCGCGTGGCGTTGCCAGTCTGAATTTTCGTTCCAAGTCAGAGCGCGCGCACTTGGAAATGCGGTGATGAGATTAAAATTATTGGTGATGGGATGCGGCGTGTAGCTCGCGCCGATAGCCCAAGTTGTCGGCACACGCATTTCGCTGGCGGCGGGGTCGATGACGATGCCGGGCGTGAGAATCAGATCCAGCTTTTCAGCGAGGCGATCCAACCCGCGCAACGGCTCGGCATCCAGCAACCACAGCAAATTGCCGCCCTTGTCGATATAGCGCAGCAGTTTGTCCACTTCGCCGGGCGATATTTCGGTCTGTGGTTGGGTGACGACCAAAGTGCTGACGTTATCGGGCACGTCTTGCGCGAGTGCCAGATTCAGCGCGCCGAGCTTGTAGCCGTTTTCTTTGAGCTTCGCGCCGAAGGGCACGCCCAGATCGAAGTTGGCGATGCCGTCGAGTTTGCGTTCGCCATGTCCGCTGAGATACATCACCAGTTGCGATTTGGTATGTGCCAGACGCAGCAGGGTGCTGGACACCAATTGCTCGTTAATTTGCGTGAGATGTTCGGAGCGTCCGGCATATTCGACCACCATTTCGCCGTTCATTTGTATGCCCGCATCGCGGGTTTTTTCCGGCTCTTTTTCCGGGTCGATGAAGGTGAGATTCAGGTCGGATTTATAGCGTTGATACAGCGATAAAAAGTCGCGGATAATTTTGCGTATGTCGCCCAGACGCGCGTCCTGCTCGGTCGCATAGACCGTGATATTCACCGGTCCTTTGAGTTGTTTCAGCACGTCCAAACTGCTGCTCGTCAGACTGTTGCTGCCGGTGTACGTGACATCGCGCTGGAGATGGTGGCGCGCGGCAAAATAATTTAAGCCACCCGCGATGCCCAGTACCAGCAGGACAAACAGCACATTGCGCAACGCGATATTTTTATAAAATTTGCCTAGCATGGTTTATCCGTAAACGCGGTTATTGTTCAGCCGCTTCATCGCGAGCAACAGAAACACAGTGCTACACAGCACAAAAAAAACTGCGTCGCCGCTGTCCAATAAACCGGCATTAAAATTCTGAAAATGATTCAGCGGCGAGAGTTGATGCCAGGGCGAACTCGCCGCGCTGCTGCTTAAATCTGCCAGCCATAATCCCAACAAAACGGCCAGCGCGCCGATGGCGGCGATGATGGGTTGCGCGGTCAGCGAAGAAATATATAAACCGATGGCGGCATAACTCGCGCTCAACAAAATCAAGCCCAGCACATTGCTCCACACCAGACCGTGATCCAGCGGCGTGCCGAGTTGCAGGGTGTAAATCATCAACGGCGTGGTCAACATCAGCACCATTAAAAATATCATCAGGCCGAAGAATTTTCCCAGCACGATTTGCGCGCTGGACAACGGCGAGGAGAGTAGCAGCGGCAGTGTTTGGTTGCGGCGTTCTTCCGCGATGAGCCGCATGGTGAACATCGGCACCAGCATCATCAGCAACAAGGCGATGACGTTGAACAACGGCGCGGCAACACTGGCGGTCGCGCCGGGCGCGTTGGCGATTTGCGCGAGCTGCGGCTGTAGTTCAAGAAAGGCATCCAAGCGAGCCAGAAAGAACCAGGCAAAAATGAATTGCAATACCGCGAGGATGAACCAAGTGGACGGCATGGAAAACAACGAGCGCAATTCGCGCAAAGCGAGCGTGCGTATCATTTGGATTCCCCCGCGACAGATGTTTCCACACTCAAATTTTCTTCATCGGTAATTTGCACGAACACATCTTCCAGTCGGGTTTGCAGTGGCGTGAGTTGTTCCAGTTGCCAATCGTGTTGCGCGGCGAGCGCGAGCAGTTCCGCGCTGGGATTTTGCCCGGCGTTATGCAGCACGCGGAATTGATTTTCAGATAATTGATCGACGCGCGTCACGCCGATGATGCCTTGCAACATAGATAGCGCGGGCGGGTTGCGCAGACCGATGGTGAAGCCCGCCACTTGCCCGTATTGCCGCATACGCGCGCTGGTGTCGCCGTAGATGAGTTTCCCGTGTTGCATGATTTCCACGCGGTCGCAAATGCTTTCCACTTCACCCAATAAATGCGTCGATAAAATCACACTATGATGATTGCCCAGCTCGCGTATCAGCGTGCGGATTTCACGTATTTGCGTCGGGTCGAGGCCGACGGTGGGTTCATCCAAAACAATCACAGCGGGCTGGTGAATAATGGCTTGCGCGATGCCGACGCGCTGCTGATAACCTTTGGAAAGGGTGCCGATGAGTTTTTTACTTTTGTCGGACAAGCCGCAGCGTTGCAGTGCGAGTTCAAGCGCGGCGGGCAACTCGGTGGATTTCATACCGCGCAATTTTGCCGCAAAAATCAAAAAATCTTTGACGCTTAATTCTTTGTACAGCGGCGGCGTTTCCGGCAAATATCCGATATGCGCCTTGGCTTTGCTGGGATTGCGTAACAAGTCGATGCCGCAAATTTCTATCGTTCCACTATCCGGCGACAAACAGCCGGTAAGCATTTGCATGGTGGTGCTTTTACCCGCGCCGTTTTGCCCCAGCAAGCCCAACACCTCGCCGCGCTTGAGTTGCAGCGAAACGTCGAGAATGACAGCTTGATTGCCGAAACTGCGCGCCAGCTTGCGCGCCGAAAGTGTGATGTCAGGAGTGGCGTTAGGCAAAGTGTGAGGCTCGTGGTTGTGAAGAGTGCTAAATATAACCTAATATGTGCGCCCGTATCAAAAGCACTGTCAATATGAATTCTGTTAAATATTTAATTGTCGCCAGTTTGTTGTTGTCCGCTTGTGCGCATACGCCGCAGCACGCGGCGGCTAATGTGCCTGTATCCGTGGAGGATGCCGCGCAAGCCACGGAAGAACAGAGCGATGCCGCCGAACCGGTGACCGATGCCAAGTCGGAGGCCGATTTGCCCAAGCAGGAGCTGACCGATGCGATGTTGTACGAGTATCTGGTTGCGGAAATCGGCAATCAGCGCGGCTACAAGGCGTTGGCGGTGACTGGCAGCGCGGAGCTGGCTAAACAGACGCGTGATCCGCGTCTGGCAAAGCGCGCGGCGCAATTGGCGTTCGAGTCCGGCGACATGGAAAAGGCTGTGACTGGTTTCAAGTTGTGGCAAGAACTCGATCCCAAAGCGGATGCGCCCACGCGTATGTTGGCGACGATATTGTTGCGCGGCGGCAGATTGGATGAGTCGCAAACGGCGTTTGCCAAGGCATTGCAAGATGATCCGGCGCATCTGGGCGAAACGTTTTTGCAGATTGAGCAAATGTTGTCGGCTTATCCCGATAAATCCGCCGCGCTGGATATGATGCGCAAACTGGCCGCGCCGTATCCCAAGATTGCGGAAGCGCATTGGTCGGTGGCGCAATTGGCGCGCCTGAGTGGCGATATGCCGACGGCATTGGATGAGGCGAAACAGGCGCGCGCCCTGCGTCCGGATTGGGATATGGCGGTTAGCTTGTACGCGATATTGCTGCAAAGTGCCGCGCCGCAACAAGGTTTGCAGGTGTTAAAAGATTATCTCGGTAAACATCCCGACGCGTATGAGATGCGTTTGCAATATGCCCGCGCGTTGGTGGAGCAAAAACAATTTCCAGAGTCGCGCGAGCAATTCCAGCGTGTCGCCGAACACAATCCCGACAACCCGGATCTGGCATTTGCCATCGCGCTGGTGTCTTTGCAAATGAACGATTTGCAAGGCGCGGAGAATGAACTCAAGCAGTCTCTGGGCAAAGGAAAAAAAGATCAGGACACGGTGCAGTATTACCTCGGGCAACTAAGCGAGGCGAAGAAGAATGATGATGAGGCGATTGCCTATTACCGCGAAGTTAAAGCCGGTGAAAATGCCTTTGCCGCCAAGATGCGCATCACTTATTTGTTGAGTAAACATGGCAAACTGGATGAGGCGCGCGAGTTTTTGCACCAGCAAACAGCGGAGAATAATTTGCAACGCGAGCAGATGTGTTTGATCGAGGCACAATTGCTGCGCGACGCGAAACGATATGACGACGCGTATCAGGTTTTACAGCAGGGTTTGGAAAAACTGCCGAGCAATCCGGTGTTGCTGTACGAGACCGCAATGATGGCGGACAAGACTGGCAAGTATGATGTGGCGGAGCAAGATTTGCGCAAGCTGATACAGTTGACTCCCGACGATGCGAACGCTTACAACGCGCTGGGTTACAGCTTCTTGGAGCGCAATGTGCGTGTGCCGGAAGCGGTGGCACTGGTTGAAAAGGCTTTGCAACTCGCGCCCGACGATGCGGCTATTATCGACAGTGTCGGTTGGGGTTATTACCTCAGTGGCAAGTTGGACGATAGTGTGACGATGCTGCGCCGTGCCTATGCCGCCAATCCCGATCCCGAAATCGCATCGCATTTGGGCGAGGCATTGTGGGCGCGCGGTGACAAAGACGAGGCGAATAAACTTTTGCAAAACAGCCTCAAAGCGCATCCCGATAACGAACAATTGCAAGCGATCATCAAGAAAATCGCGCCCTAAGTATGCGTGCGCTGTTATTGATTTTGCTGCTGGCATTGACGGGCTGCGCCAGTGTCGCGCCATCACCTGTGGCTTCTACCACGCAGCGCGAGGTTGCCGCGTTCAATCTCAACGGGCGTTTTGCCGTGCATCATCAGGACAAACACTATTCCGGCGGGATGCGTTGGCAGCATGAGCCGGCACGCGACGAGTTGCTGCTGCAAGGCCCGCTGGGCATCACCGCCGCGCGTATTGTCAGCGACGCGCAAGCCGCGACGCTGGAGCAAAACGGCAGGCGTTATGAGGATGGTGATGTTGAGTCTCTGATGCGGCAGGTCTTGGGCTGGGGCTTGCCACTACCGGTGCTGCATCACTGGATTATGGGTGCGGCGGAGGCTTCGATTCCGGCCGCCATCGAACGCGACGCAACGGGTCGCATCGCGCTGTTGTATCAGGCGGGATGGGAGGTGCGCTATGTGCGTTATGCAGACGACAGCGCGGGCAGTTTGCCGTCACGCATCACACTCAAGCACGAAGATCTTGAAGTGCAATTACTCTTAGACGAATGGGAATTTGATCCGAAATGAATCTCACGCATTTGAGTTGTTCCGCGCCCGCCAAGTTGAATTTATTTTTACACGTTACCGGACGGCGCGCGGACGGGTATCACTTGTTGCAAACGCTGTTCCGTTTTATCGACCTGCACGATACCTTGCATTTTGATTTGCGTAGCGATGGCGTGGTGCATCGCACCAATGCCGTGGACGGCGTGGATGAGGATCAGGACTTGTGTGTGCGTGCCGCGCGATTGCTGCAAAGCGAGACGGGCTGCGGCTTGGGCGCGGACATCGGTTTGGAAAAACGCATCCCGATGGGGGGCGGGCTGGGGGGCGGCAGCTCGGACGCGGCAACCACGCTGTTGGCATTGAACCGCTTGTGGTCATTGGGATTGTCACGCGAAAAACTGATGGAACTGGGGCTGCGCTTAGGCGCGGATGTGCCGGTGTTTGTGTTTGGCGAGAGCGCGTTCGCCGAAGGTGTGGGCGAAAAATTGCAGGCGTTTCCGCTGCCTGTGACCTGGTATGTGGTGCTGTTTCCGCCCGTGCATGTGCCGACCGCTAAAATTTTTACGCACCCGGAATTGACACGCGATTCCGTTTCCATCACAATGCGCGCCCTTCAGATAGGGCAGTCGAAACAGCAGGCTGATTTGTCGGGTGTGCAACTGCGCAACGACCTGCAATCCGTGGTGTGCAAGCTCTACCCGGAAGTGGCGAGTCACATCAGCGTGTTGGGCATGTATGGCCCGGCGATGATGACCGGCAGCGGGGCGTGTGTGTTCGCCGAATTTGCCTCACGGGATGCCGCTGAAGTGGCGTTGGGCGAGTTGCAAGAAAAGTATCAAATGCGTGGAGTTGTCGCGCAAGGTTTAGTAGCACATCCGTTGCATGATTGGGTGTGGTAGCAGAATAAGTTAAATCCCTTGCAGCCGTAGAGCGTCGCGCAGCAGGTGCAAGGGATTTTAGAAGTTATTGGGGAGTCGCCAAGTGGTAAGGCACCGGATTTTGATTCCGGCATTCGTAGGTTCGATCCCTACCTCCTCAGCCAAATTTAAGTAGCACAAAGTTGTAGCCATATTCTTGGGCGTGTGCCCGCAATGTTTTTGATCGAAAAAGGGAGCGCACGTGTCCAACGACAGCTTGATGGTATTCACCGGTAATGCCAATCCTAAGCTCGCTGAAGCCGTCACGCAGCATTTGCATATTCCTTTGGGTCGCGCTTCGGTCGGTCGTTTTTCCGACGGTGAAGTGATGGTCGAACTGCTAGAGAACGTGCGCGGCAAAGACGTGTTTGTGTTGCAATCGACTTGCGCGCCGACCAATGACAGCTTGATGGAAATCATGGTGATGGTGGACGCGTTGAAGCGCGCTTCCGCCGGGCGTATCACCGCCGCGATGCCGTACTTCGGCTACGCGCGCCAAGATCGTCGTCCGCGTTCGGCGCGTGTCGCGATCACCGCGAAAGTGGTGGCGGATATGTTGACCGGCGCAGGCGTGAATCGTTTGCTGACCATGGATTTGCACTCCGACCAGATACAGGGATTTTTCGATATTCCGGTGGATAACATCTACGCCAGCCCGATTTTATTGTCGGATGTGTGGAAGCATGATTACCCCAATCTGATCGTGGTGTCGCCGGACGTGGGCGGTGTGGTGCGAGCGCGTGCGCTGGCGAAGCAACTGGATGCCGATTTGGCGATTATCGACAAACGCCGTCCCAAGCCGAATGTGGCGAAGGTGATGAACATCATCGGTGATGTGGTTGGACGCACTTGTATCATCATGGATGACATGGTCGATACCGCAAACACTTTGTGCGAAGCCGCGAATGCATTGAAAGAGCGCGGCGCATCGCGGGTGCTGGCGTATTGCACGCATCCGGTGCTGTCCGGTCCGGCAATCGAGCGCATCGAGAAATCCGCGCTGGATGAGTTGGTTGTGACCGACACCATTCCGTTGAGTGTAGCCTCGCGCAATTGCAAAAAAATCCGCCAATTGAGCACGGCGGAGTTGCTGGCGGAAACCATACGCCGCATCAACAATGAAGAGTCGGTGAGTTCGCTGTTTGCCGAGTAAAAGTTTCGCGGTCACCATTTTGGTTGCCGCATTTTTGTGTCATCTGGTCGCGGATGACGCTGTTTTTGGAGAAGTAAATGACTATCGAAATTATTGCAGCAATTCGTAACACGCAAGGTACGGGTGCGAGCCGCCGTCTGCGTCACACCGGCCGCGTGCCAGGTGTGGTGTATGGCAACGGTGATGCAGCCATTATTGATATGGATCACAACGATCTGTACCACAAACTGCGCTCCGAAGCGTTCCACGCTTCTGTTTTGTCGCTGGATTTGGCGGGCAAAAAAGAGCCAGTGATGTTGCGCGCATTTGTAATGCACCCGTTCCGCCAACAAGTGATGCACGTTGACTTCCAACGTGTGGACATGGCTAAACCTATGCACATTAAAGTGCCGTTGCATTTCATCAATGCGGACATCGCGCCTGGCGTGAAAGCCGGCGGCAAAATCAGCCACGTGTTGAACGAATTGGATGTGATTTGTTTGCCTAAAGATTTGCCAGGCGCGATTGAAATCGACTTGGCTGGTTTGACTTTGGGTCACTCGGTTCACGTTGCTGACGTTAAGTTGCCAGCGGGCGTTGAAATTGCCGGACATCACCACGCTGCCGATGCGGTTGCGACTGTGCAAGTGCCGCGCGGTGTGGTTGAAGCGGTTGCCGCTGATGCTGCTGCCGAAGCTGCCCCCGCTGCCGCTGCTCCCGCAGCCAAACCGGCCGCTAAAAAGTAACACGCAACTCACGATGAAACCCGCCATGCTTGCCCAAGCACTGGCGGGTTTTTTACATTCAAGACTATGACTGCGATACGTTTGATAGTGGGTCTGGGCAATCCCGGACGCGAATACGAAGACACCCGCCACAATGTCGGATTTTGGTGGGTGGACGAGTTGGCGCGCGAACATAAGTTAAGTTTTAACGCGGAAGCAAAATTCCACGGCTTGACCGCGCGCGGCTCGCTGCATGGACATGAGCTGCTATTGTTAAAGCCGCAGACTTTTATGAACGTCAGTGGTCGTGCGGTTGGAGCGTTAGCGCAATTTTACAAAATCACACCCGCCGAAATTTTGGTGGTGCATGACGAATTAGATTTGCCGCCCGGCGTGGCGCGTCTGAAAAACGGCGGCGGACACGGCGGACACAACGGGCTGAAAGACATTATCGCTCATCTCGGCACGAAGGATTTTTGGCGGCTGCGCGTCGGCATCGGCCACCCCGGTGATCGCGCCGAAGTCAGCAATTTTGTGCTCAATAATCCCCGCCGCGAAGAACGCGAATTGGTAGACGCGGCAATGGATAAAGCGCAACACGTTGCCGCGTTAATCATAGAAGGAAAAATCGAAGCCGCGATGTTGAAACTGCACAGCGCGTAGTTTCCGATGCCGAGCAAAACATGCGTCTGATACTCGCTCCGATGGAAGGCATCGCCGACCAAAGTCTGCGCGATATTTTGACGCGCATCGGTGGGATTGATTTATGCGTGGCGGAATTTGTGCGCGTCACCCATCATTTGCTCACCGAAAAGTTTTTGCTGCGCACCGTCCCTGAACTTGCCACGGGCGGATGTACGCGTGCTGGTGTGCCGGTGCGTGTGCAGTTGCTGGGCAGCGACCCCGTTTGTCTCGCCGAAAACGCTGCGTTTATTGCCAGCTTGGGTGCGCCCGGTATAGACATTAATTTTGGTTGTCCCGCACCGACGGTGAATCGGCATGGCGGCGGCGCGTCGCTGCTGGAATTTCCAGAGCAAATGCACGCTATTGTTGCCGCCGTGCGTCGCGCCGTGCCGCGCGATATTCCGGTCACTGCCAAGATGCGTTTAGGCTTGAGTGACACCTCGCAAGCACGCGATTGTGCGCGTGCGATAGCGGCGGGCGGCGCGGATGAAATGACCGTTCATGCACGGACCAAAGCCGATCAATATCGTCCGCCCGCGCGCTGGGAATGGCTGGCGTTGATACGCGAAACTGTGCCTATCAATGTCATCGCCAATGGCGAAGTTTGGACTCCTGACGACTGCGCAAATCTGCGCGCAATAAGCGGTTGCGAAGATGTGATGATAGGGCGCGGCGCGATTCTGCGACCGGATTTAATGCTGCGTATCAACGCTAAAAATAAGCCGATGCAATGGCAGGAATTACAGCCTTGGGTGGCGGATTTTTACCAACTTTTGCGCGGGCGCATGGAAGCGCAACACGCGCCGAAACGCCTCAAACAATGGCTAGGCATGTTGCGCACCGCCTACCCGGAAGCCGAAATTTTATTCCAGAAATTGCGCGCCGAACGCGACCCCGTGGTTATTGCGCAGTTATTGGCGGTAGCGGCCTAAGCGATAGAATTTTACGATGCGAAACACGCCATTCCCGACTGTCGATACAATGCGCGGATAATTTTTTCGCCCACTCAATATTGCTTATGAAAACTTTTCTGCACACGCTCGCCAGCACACCTGAACGCATCAATTTTAACGACAGCATTGCCGTTATCGACGCGCATTACGACTTCACACCGACCGCGTTTCGCAACGGCGAACTGCACAATGCCGCCGGGCAAAACAACGGCTCGTGCAAAATTTTTTCCTTCGCCAAATTGCAGAATCTGAGCGTGCAACAAACGCTGCATTGCTTCGGCGCGTATTATCGCGACGATGTGCTGAAAACCCCGCAAGCCAGCGATCATCAGAACATCCGCAATTTTATGAAAATAGGTTGGGCGGGGATTGTGTTTGAGGGCGACGCGCTGGTGCTTAAAAAGACTTAAAAAACACATCATCCCATGCGTATCTCGGATATTCGTCAACGTTTGCAAGTCCTTGGTGCCAAGCCCTGCCATGCAGATCGGCTGTTGCGCGGCTGGTCGCAGGTTGGCACTTATGACACCGTGCATAGTCCTGCCGATAATTTTTTTCCGCTGGCGATGCGCAATGAATTGCCTGTGATTGAAGCGGAGTTAAACGGCTTGGCACAGTTGCATGGCGAGTATCCCTCTGACAATGAGGTGGCGCGTTTGCTGGTGAAATTGCATAACGGTCAGATGGTGGAAAGCGTGTTGTTGCCGCGTGGCGGATTGTGCGTTTCGACGCAGGTGGGTTGCGCGGTGGGCTGCGTGTTTTGCATGAGCGGTCGTGCGGGTTTGTTGCGTCAACTCGGCAGTGCGGAAATCGTC
>JBAVPP010000330.1:0-1518 GCA_049693175.1 Gallionella sp.
ACGCGATACACGCGCCCCGGCGAGATGATTTTCAGCGGCGGTTGATGCGCTTCCATGTAACGCACTTGCACCGGCGAAGTGTGGGTGCGCAACACATGTTCAGGGTCGAGATAAAAGGTGTCGTGCATGGCACGCGCCGGATGATTATCGGGAATATTCAGCGCGGTGAAATTATAAAAATCGTGCTCGATTTCAGGGCCGGATGTAACCGCAAAACCCAAGGAGTGAAATAGCTGTTCGATGCGCTGCAAAGTCAGCGTAATCGGATGCAAACCACCTGTGCTCGCACCGCGTCCGGGCAGTGTGACATCCAAGGATTCGGCGGCGAGTTTTTGCGCTAATTTGGCGTGTTGCAGCGCATCGCGGCGCGCTTGTAGCGCGGCTTCGATCTGCTGTTTGACCACGTTGATTTTCGCACCAGCGGCAGGGCGTTCTTCATTGGACAATTTGCCCAATCCTTTGAGCAAGCCAGTGAGACTACCTTCTTTGCCCAGATATTTTGCTTTGACTTGCTCTAGTTCAGCTTCGTCGCTAATCACAGCGAACTGCTGTAGCGCAAGTTCTAAAATTTGTTGGAGTTGTTCCATTTTTAATTCAGTTCCCTTGAGGGAGAAACACACAAACAAAAAAGGAGGCGTGAGCCTCCTTTCGAGTGCCGCAGTCTAAACATCAAACCACGAAAGTTCGCTTACTTGCCGAGGCTGGCACGAGCTTGCTCAACAAAATGAGCAAATGCTGCCTTGTCGAAAATCGCGATGTCCGAGAGTACCTTACGATCCACTTGAATATCCGCTTTTTTCAGGCCGTTCATAAATACGCTGTATGGCAGACCGAATTCACGAGCCGCCGCGTTGATACGGGCGATCCACAAAGTGCGGAATTGGCGTTTTTTCTGACGACGATCACGGTAAGCGTATTGACCGGCTTTCATCACCGCCTGTTTGGCGATACGGTATACGTTCTTGCGGCGACCACGGTAACCCTTGGCTTTG
Organism: Gallionella sp.; assembly: GCA_049693175.1. Taxonomy (GTDB): domain Bacteria; phylum Pseudomonadota; class Gammaproteobacteria; order Burkholderiales; family Gallionellaceae; genus Gallionella. The sequence continues at coordinate 993 of JBAVPP010000330.1, forward strand.
GCTAATAGTTTTTTGTGCGTTGCACGGGCGACGACCCCACGTTTTACTCTAGGCATGTGTTACTCCTTATGCGTAAGGCATCATGGCGCGAACCGATGCTTTGTTGGTTGCGTGGACTTCACTCGTACCGCGCAATTGACGCTTGGTCTTAGTGGTTTTCTTGGTCAGGATGTGGCGTTTGAACGCACTTGCGCGCTTGATACTGCCGCCAGCACGAACGACGAAGCGTTTTTTTGCTCCGCTTTTGGTTTTCATCTTAGGCATAACTACTCCTTAAGTTGTGGTGCGAGGTGTGTTCCGACATGGAACAACTTGATACCCATACATCACTTTTTGTCGGGGACTATTTGCTACATCGTTTCGACCATCCCCATCGTGCAGAAACAATTGAATCTTCAAGCCGCTTATTTCTTTTTGGTTTTGGGAGACAACACCATCACCATTTGCCGGCCTTCCATTTTTGGGAATTGCTCGACCACGCCGTGCTCTTCCAAATCGGCACGCACACGTTCAATCAAACGCATAC
>JBAVPP010000331.1:0-4092 GCA_049693175.1 Gallionella sp.
TTATGCAGGCCATACAGGGGTAGATCATGTCGCTATTCAATATTTTTAATGTGGCGGGTTCGGCGATGACGGCGCAGTCGCAACGTCTGAATGTTGTGGCAAGTAATTTGGCGAACGCGGATAGCACCACCAGCGCGAACGGACAACCTTATCACGCCAAGCAGGTGATCTTCAGTGCCACGACTGTGGGCGCGGGTGACGCGCAAGGCGTGAAAGTTACCGCGATTGTGGACGATAACTCGCCGATGAAAATGGTGTACGACCCCAAGCATCCGCTGGCGGACGCGCACGGCTACGTCACCATGCCTAACGTGAATGTGGTGGATGAAATGGTGAATATGATTTCCGCATCACGCTCGTATCAGAACAACGTCGAGGTATTGAATACCTCGAAAACATTGTTAACCAAAACCTTGACCATCGGTCAATAAGAAAGGAAAACATCATGGTGAGTCCCACACAAAACAGCGTGGCCGCATCGTTATATAGCTCAATCAATGCGAGCAATAACCCAAACACAAGTGCTGCCAGCAGCTCCACTTCCAGCACACAAAATACTTTTCTGACTTTGCTGGTGACGCAAATGAAGAATCAGGATCCGATGAATCCGATGGACAACGCGCAAGTGACTTCACAAATGGCGCAGTTGAGCACGGTGAACGGCATCGACCAATTGAACACGACGCTACAGGCGTTGAGCGGCAGCATCACGACCAATCAATCCATGCAGGCGGCGGCCATGATAGGACATGGTGTGTTGAGTCCGGGTAACACAGTGGATATGGCGAATGGCAATGCGATTGGCGGTTTGAATCTGTCTCAGTCGGCAAGCAATGTGCAAATCACGATCAAAGACCAGACGGGCAATGTGGTACGCACATTGGGATTGGGCGCAATGGCTGCGGGTGTGCAAAGCTGGCAGTGGAACGGAATGAGTGACGCGGGTGTCGCTGCGCCAAATGGCACTTACAACTTTAGCGTGACCGCGACTCAGGGTGGCAACAATGTCGCGGCGGCAGCGTTGGCTTACGGTTTGGTGAACGGGGTGACACCGGGTACGAATGGCGCGAGTTTGAATGTCGGGCAAAACGGTGTGATTCCGGTATCTCAAGTGCAACGGATACTTTGAGTCGCAGCCGATTGGATTTTGAGAATAGATTTTGATGGCGGGCATCATCCGCTGCCGCTTGATTCAAACCGGATATGCGGCTGTGCTTGGATAGCAAATTACCGATAAAATTTTAAGGAGAACATCATGGCGTTTCAACAAGGATTGAGTGGACTGGATGCGGCATCTAAGAATCTGGATGTCATCGGGAATAACGTGGCGAATTCGAATACGGTAGGTTTCAAACAATCTATCGTGCAGTTCTCGGATGTATACGCGAATACTTTGGCGGGAGCGGGTGGTACGCAAGCCGGCTCGGTTCAATCCGGTACGGGCGCATCGGTGTCATCCGTTGCGCAACAGTTCACGCAAGGCAATATTACCTCCACCAGTAATTCCATGGATATTGCCATCAACGGCAACGGCTTTTATCGCATGGATAACAATGGTGCGATTAGCTATAGCCGCAACGGGCAATTCCAGTTGGATAAAAATGGATTCGTCGTCGACAGCAACGGCTATAAATTGACCGGCTATCCGGTCGGTGCGAACGGCGCGGTCATCACATCCACGCCCGGCCCTATGCAGATTCCCGCCGCTCCTTTGATGCCTCAGGCGACCGCAAACATTACCGCAGGTGTGAGCTTGAGTGCTAACGCGCCCGCACCCGCCACAGCGGCATTTAACCCCTTGGATCCGACCTCTTATAACAATGCGACCTCGACGACTGTGTATGACACTCTGGGAAATAGTCATGTGTCGGCAGTATATTTCCAGCGTCAGCCCATCGCGCTTGCCCCATTGGGGAGTGCCAGCATGGCGGCCGGTTCAACCACAATGACGTTAGGCTCGACAGCCGGTCTTGCTGCGGGTAACACGCTCACCGTTGCGGGAGTGATCTACACAGTCGGAACCGTGCTAAGTGGCACGACATTGACGGTTTCTCCGACGGCTGCGGTCGCGGTCGGACCTGTCGCCCCAACGGCCACGAACGCGCCGTCATCAACTTGGAACTCTTATCTGACGGTGGACGGTGCGCCTGTGCCTACGCCCGCAGCCCCTTTGAGTGTACTGACATTTAGCCCGACGGGCACGTTACTTTCTCCTGCTTCTCCAGTGCTATCTGCGGCCTTCACGCCAGCCGGTGCGGCGGCACAAACGATGACGTTTAACTTTGCCGGCACATCGCAATACGGTACCGCATTCGGGGTGAATAGTTTGTCACAAGATGGTTTTGCCACCGGGCAATTGAATGGGGTGAACACCAGTGCGGATGGCACCATCGTCGGTAAGTATACCAATGGACAATCTAAGACTTTGGGGCAAGTGGTATTGGCGAGTTTCAGCAATTCCCAGGGATTGCAAACCTTGAGTAACAATCAGTGGGCACCGACTGGCACATCAGGTGCAGCATTGGTGGGTGTTCCCGGTTCTTCAAGTTTGGGCGTGTTGCAATCGGGGGCCGTGGAAGATTCGAATGTGGATCTTACCAAAGAATTGGTCAACATGATTACCGCGCAACGTGACTATCAAGCCAATGCGCAGTCGATCAAAACGCAGGACCAGTTGATGCAAACCATGATCAATTTGCGCTAGTCGAATTGATTAGAAACCGAGGTATGTCATGGATAGATTGATCTATACAGCAATGACAGGTGCGTCGCAGGTGCTGCAACAACAGGCTGCGGTGACCGAGAATCTGGCGAACGCAAGCACTACCGGATTCCGTGCCGAGCTGGACACTTTTCGCGCCGTGCCGTTGGTTGGTGAAGGTTTGGCGACGCGCACTTTCGTGGTTGATGCTTCGGTGGGTTCGGACTTTACTCCGGCGGGTTTGCAACAGACCGGGCGTGCGCTGGATGTTGGTATACAGGGCAAAGGTTGGATCGCCGTGCAAACGCCGGATGGCAAAGAAGCCTATACCCGTAACGGTAGTTTGCAGGTCACCTCGAATGGTGTGTTGCAAACCCGTGGTGGATTGAATATCGCGGGGGCAAGCGGGCCTATCACGATACCGCCGAACACTGAAGTGACGATTGCGAAGGACGGCACGATTTCCACTGTGCCCAGCGGATCGATGCCATCACAAGTTTCGGTTGTTGGCCAATTGAAATTGGTCGATGTGCCTGACAATCAGTTGGAGCGCGGCGCAGATGGATTATTCCGCAGCAAGGGTAAGGCGACAGTGCCGGCTTCCGCCAATGTTGAACTCATCTCAGGAAGTTTGGAAGGTAGCAACGTGAATGCGGTGGAAGCGATGGTGAATATGATTTCCCTGTCACGAAAATTTGACATGCAGATGAAGATGTTGCAAACCGCCGACAACGACGCGCAAAAATCCACCGCGATTCTTACCGTGGCATAAATTTGAAAGGCAAAAATCATGATACGTTCATTATGGATAGCGAAGACAGGTTTGGATGCACAGCAGACGCAGATGGATGTGGTGGCCAATAATCTGGCCAACGTCGGCACCAACGGTTTCAAAAGATCGCGCGCGGTGTTCGAGGATTTGTTATATCAAACCATACGCCAACCGGGTGCGCAGTCATCGCAGCAAAACCAGATTCCATCCGGTTTGCAAATCGGTACGGGCGTGCGTCCGGTGGCGGCGGAACGCATACACACACAGGGTAATTTGCAACAAACCGGCAACCAGTTGGATGTGGCAATTCAGGGCTCCGGATTTTTTCAAGTGCTCATGCCGGATGGCACACTCGCCTACACGCGGGATGGTTCTTTTCAAAGCAACAGTCAGGGGCAAATGGTGACCGCGAATGGTTTTCCGGTTCAACCGGCCATCATCATTCCGGCGAACGCCACTTCCGTGACCATAGGCACTGACGGTGTTGTGTCGGTCACGCAACCCGGCGCGCCCGGCGCGGTGCAGATTGGAAGTATGCAACTGGCGACTTTTATTAATCCCGCCGGTTTACAAAGTGCCGGCAGTAATCTTTATCAGGAGACTTCTTCCTCAGGGACAC
>JBAVPP010000332.1:0-4824 GCA_049693175.1 Gallionella sp.
AAAGAGTATGTGGTCAAAGACGGCGATGTACTGAACTTCTTGTTTAACGTTTAACACGTGGTAGTCACGTGGGCGCGGCATGCACGAAGTATTAGAATACATTCTTCCCGTAGTGTTTTCGTCGGGCGAGGCGATGATAGCACTGATGATATTTATCATTCTGCTCATCGTCGGAAGAGGTAAGTTATTGCCTTCTGAAAAAATGCTGTTTATCGAACGTAGAGGGCGTTACAGCATGATGCTCGCACCCGGTCTGAATCTTGCGCAGAACTTCATTGAAAACATCGCCGACCAGTCGGTATTGCACGGTGAGCCTCAGCACGAGGGATTGCAATTGCGCTTCGAGGTGCGCGACGAACATATCGCCACCAAGCAACGTCCTGCTTATCGTCTACTAATATCAACGCGTAATGGTGTTTTTCACTTCGAGGCTATGCATGATGTGATCGAATCTCCGACCACCATCGATGGGCAGACGCGACGCGATGCCGCTGTGTCAAAAGCGGTGACAAAGGCGGTGTATGCGGTGGCGAAAGCACGGGGAATAGAGGTCAATCCCGCTTAAAAAACTCACGTTTGGCGGTTTGCGTGAGGCAGCCATTTTGCCAGCGTGGCGCGCAGGTCGGACAGTTCGGTGGGCTTGGTTAGCAAGTCATCCATGCCTGCCACGTGGCAATGTTCCGCTTCTTCCGCGAGCACATTCGCCGTCCAGGCGATGATGGGAACGCGTGCTTGTCCGGTTTGATGTTCCATGTCACGGATACGGTAGGTCAGTTCGTAACCGTCCATTTCCGGCATGTGGCAATCGGTGATGATGAGATCGAAATGCGCAGCTTGATATTTTGCCAAGGCATCGACTCCGTCTGTTGCCTGTTCGGCTTGTAATCCCAATAATCCCAGTTGTTGTTTGAGCAACATGCGGTTGAGCGGATGGTCGTCGACGACGAGTATGCGCACTTCTTTTTCCGCGCCAAACAGCGCGTGTATATTTGGTGTGGAGCTTGACTGTTCACTTTCCTGCGGTGCAAGTGCAGCGGGTTGCGCGATGGCTAACCCGACCATGAAGCTAAATGTCGATCCCACTCCGGGTGAGCTTTCCACGCTGAGATCACCGCCCATCAATTCCGCCAGTCTGCGGCAAATTGCCAGTCCTAATCCTGTGCCGCCATACATGCGAGCGGTCTCGGCACTCGCTTGCTCATATTGTTTGAACAAGCGTTTTTGCGCCTCGATAGAAATTCCCACGCCGCTGTCTTGCACGCTGAAACGCACAATTTCTTGGTCATCGCGCCGTGCAACGCGCGTCGCGCTGACTTTGATATAACCTTGCTCGGTGAACTTGATGGCATTGCTGGTGAAGTTGTTGAGTATCTGCGAAACACGCAAAGGGTCGAAGCGATGCGCCGCGCTGAGTGTGGGATCAATCACGATATTGAGTTGTAAATCTTTTTCCGAAGCGATTTGCGCGTAGGTGCTCGCCACGCTTTTCAGCATGTCGGAAAGTGTCGCCACACGCGGGGCAAGTTCGAGTTTTCCCGCTTCGATTTTCGACCAATCCAAAATGTCGTTGACGATGCGCAGCAAGCTCTTGCCGGATTTTTGCGCGGCATCCAATATCTCGTTCTGCTCCTTGCTCAATTGCGACAGACTGAGCAATTCCATCATGCCCAGCAAGCCGCCCAAAGGCGTGCGTATTTCGTGGCTCATGGTGGCAAGGAAGGAATCTTTGGCGTGATTGGCGTATTGCAATTGCGTGGTGCGCTCCGCCACACGTTTGGCGAGTTGCGCGCGCTCTTCCTCAATCTGCATGTTGGCTTTGGAGAGCTCGATGGCGGTGTTGCGCAGTTGTTCCAAAATTTCTTTGTGTTCGGAAATGTCGGTATGGATGCCCACCATTTTCAGGGGTTTTTGCTGCTCATCCCATTCGGTAATCTTGCCCACCGAACTGACCCAAAGCCAATCGCCATTGGCTTTGCGGCGGCGATATTGCAGCGTGGTCGGGCCGCCTGTTGCCACGCATTCGTTAAAGCCTTTAAGCGTGTATTCCTTGTCGTCGGGATGCAAATTGTTGCGCCACTCGTCCAAATTGGTTTGTGAATCTTCAGGGTTGTAGCCCAGTATTTTGAGATATTCCGGGCTGAGAAATACTTTGCCGTTGGACAAGTCAACATAGAACCAACCCTGATTGGCCGCCGTCATGGCGAGGCGCAAACGCTCATCATTTTCGCGCAGGTTCAGCTCGGTTTTTTTGCGCTCTTCCAATTCGCGCCACAACTGTTCGGTGCGTTGCACAATCTTGCTTTCCAGATCATGGTGGTGGCTGCGTATGATTTCCACCATGTTTTTGAATTGTGTCGAAAGCTGAAAAATTTCGGCGGTTCCGACCACCGGAATATCGGTTTCAAAATGTCCTTTTTGTATTTGCCGGATGGACAGTCCGATGGTGTGCAGCGGCAATAACACCAAGCGATGAAACGCCACCGCCATGGTTAAAAATGCCAGCAGAATTAAAATGGAAAATACCAAAACGAAACTGGATGGATTCAGCAAGTGCAGCCCGCCGCCCTCCACCAGTGTGAGGTCGAACCAGCCGATTTCCGGCAAATACGCCACGCCCAGCAACATTTTTTTGCCAGCGTAATTCACCCACAAAGTTTTGGTTAGTTCGGGTGCGGCTTCGAGTTGCCGCATCGCCACACGTAATTGCGCGAGATCGCCGGGGTCGTGAATTAACACATCCACTTTGCGCCTTTGTTCGACAGATTTGGTGAGACTGGCGTAATCAATCAGCGATTTGTCGGCATGCAGTTGCACCGCCATGTCTCTATCCACAAACAGGTTGTGCATGTCGTTTTGCGTCACACCAACCGTGTCCTGAATAAACTCGCCGATGTCGATGCCCGTGCCGATGACTGCCACCACTTCATCGCCATTTTTCACCTGAACATTAATCCATACTTTGATGCCGCCCAGATGCGCGTCGGGATCGACATTGACCTGATATTCCAGCTTGCTGGCGGCGGTCGCAAAAAACCATTCGTTATTCGAATTGCCGCGCGCCAAGGTGTAACGCAATTGCTGGTTGGCGTATTGGTTGCTGGCATCGTTGAAATAATAATGACCGGACTTCGCCATCGCGAGAAAATAATTGTGGTCGGAAAATTGCAAACGGTATTGCTCAATCACCGCCAGCGCGCGCTGCCGCACGGCTTCATCTTCTTCATGCGTCGCCATGTCGATAAGAGCCGGCTCGATGGCCAGTCGTCTCGCCAACGCGATTTCGCGTAACAGCGGTTGCAGGGTGCGGTGCTTGTCGAATTGAACCTGTTTTTCAGTCAGGCGCAACGCCCATTGCTCGTTGATTTTTGTGACCAAATAACGGGAATACAACCACGCCGTCGCCATAAAGGCGAGGAAAATGACACCGGTTAAAATAAAGAATCGGGTTCTGAGTTTCATAAACTGCCCAACCTGTCTTCGCGCAAAAGTGTCTTAGCGACGCATCATCAAGCGAGTGCCGACCAAATGCAAGAATACTTTGAGTATATCGGATGTCCACGCGCGTCATTCAGCGCGGCATCTGTTCCCGATAAAACCCTTTGTGATTTTGCCTTTGATGCGCCCAGTCAGCGTTGCCGATTAAGGGAAAAAGCGTGTTTATTTTATTGCATCGAAATGCGACGCAGGTGGTCAGGATTTTTCCAGCCAACTTTGCAAAAAGCTCCATTGTTCCAATTCGCGCTCGGCGATATGGTGGGGTAAATCGAACAAAGATTTTCCCTCGAAGGCGGCATTCACATAGACCTGCGTTTCGCGCAAATAGCCTAATACGGGCAAATCAAAACTGGCGAGAAAGTGCTCCAAGGCTTGCGCCGCGCGGGTTCCGGTGCTCATACGCATACCGATGATGCCGATGTGGCAATGATTTTTGCGCACCGCTTTTTCTTCGGCGAGTTGTTGCAAAAAATCGCGACTGGCGTGTAAATCGAATAGTGACGGCGCAATCGGCACGATGATTTTGTGCGCGAGTTTAAGCGCGTGGGCGAGATTTTTGCCATGCAGTCCGGCGGGCGAATCGATCACCAGCCAGTCGTATTCTTCGTCGGATTTTTTGCCGCCGAATTTGTCTATCGCAGGCATATCCATGTCGCGCATACTTAGCCACAACGCCGAGGATTGCTGCTTGTCCAAATCCAGCATGGCGACGCGTTCGCCGCGATTGACAAGGTATCCGGCGATGTTCACCGACAAGGTACTTTTACCGCTGCCACCTTTGGGATTCGCAATCAAAATTGTTTTCATACGCCGCTCCGTTTGAATAAATCAACCCGTTTATAAACTGCCTGTCGCAAAAGTATTGCACTGGTTCAAGTCGCCGCTTTGGATGCCGGTGTTGAACCAATGGGTGCGTTGCGCCGCGCTGCCGTGCGTGAAACTTTCCGGCACGACCGTGCCGCGTGTCGCCTTCTGGATGTTGTCGTCACCGACCGCCGCTGCCGCCGTCATGGCTTGTTCGATGTCGCCCACTTCGATAATGTTGCGCATTTTTTGCGCGTGGTTTGCCCACACACCGGCATAACAATCCGCTTGTAATTCCAAACGCACCGAAAGTTGATTGGATTGCGCTTCGCTGGCACGGCTGCGCATCGCATCGACCTTTTCACTTGTGCCCAAAAGTTTTTGTACATGATGACCGACCTCATGCGCAATCACGTAAGCTTGCGCGAAATCGCCGGGAGCTTTGAAGCGGTCGCGCAACTCCTGATAGAACGCCAAGTCGATATAAACTTTTTCATCGCCGGGGCAATAGAACGGCCCCATCGC
>JBAVPP010000333.1:0-2376 GCA_049693175.1 Gallionella sp.
GTTGGGTTTTCCGATTACTAAAGGGCGTGTTGGGGAAGTTCGCAACATGGTTAGCCGCGCCATCCAACGCGTTAAACCGGTAAAAATTCGAAACGGTATGATCATTGCGTTCGTCGTATTTCATTCCGGCAGAAAGAGCCCAATCCTTAAAAGTTTGGTCGGTCAATTTCAAATCCGCGTGATAGTTATTGACTTGCCCGCTGAGTGTAGCCTGAGGTGGCGCGGTGACCATAGAATACGCATCTGCGACAAACGGATCGTTCTGCGTGTTACGCGCAAATGAAAATCCGCCAGTCAACTTAGTCTTGGGCGAAAACACGTAACCGCCATTCATGTTCAACTGGTGAAACTGGTTGCTAGGCGGCGTGCTCATGGTTTCCATCACACTTGCTGTGCCGGTGGTGGCAATGGCACGAGTGGTTGCCCCATAAGTTTGGAAATTCACCCTGTCATAACCTTCGCGAAAGAACGAGCCGAAATAAGATGTCGTCATATGCGCCTGCTCACCTATCCAATTCAGAGCGAGGTTGATGGTGTCGGTTTGATAATTGGTCGGATTCGCCAACACCGAAATTGCTTCGCCCAACACGCCAGGGGCTTTGGTCGCGTTCAACATCGAGCCGAAACTTTCCAACTTCGCCCCCGACTGATTGAGGCGGTTAAAATCGAATTTAACATCCCATTGCCGATCCAAATTGACCCCGGCAGTAAAGGAAGTATTTTTTCTGGTCGAGGCTATATCAAGCTGATGAAATGCCGCCTGTTGTGCGGCTGTCATCGCATTCGTACCGACAGGACTTAAACCCGAAGCCGCTGTTGAAATCAAACCGAAGCCGGCTGGCAAAGTAAAATTGTTGTTGCCCATCGCACCCAAATAAGGGGTTTGATAGGTATCCGAAATATTGTGCTGCAACTGATCGTAGCCGATGCCGATATTCCATTGTCCCTGATTGCTCAGAGCCGCACCGGCTGAACGCGAGGTCAAACCTAAATCTTTACCTATGATAGACCAACGATTCGTGCCGTTACTGTCGCCGTAAGCATCGCCGCCGCGTAGGTTGACATTACCAACCGCATCGACACCCGATTTATTCATGCCGTTGTATTCGCCGAATTTAGCCGAAGACTGCGACACAGAAGCCGCGCCAATTTCCACACTGTTGGTCGGTTTTTTCAGGGCTGCAACTTCTTCGTCATCTGCATGAGCGGGCATCGCACACATCGCGATTAACGCTCCCTGTACCGCAAGTGCCAGCAGGCTGACTTGCATATTGCCATTATTGCGTTTCATTTTAATCTCCAATTCCGATGAATTAGCGTTGTAAGTAGCCGCCAGCGGGGCTGTTCGAACCATGAATCTGTCTGTGACAATTCATGCAACCGTTGCCCACGTTGTTGGCACTTGGGGCCTGCGCACCTGTGCCAGCCGCATTAATCCTGCCCAAGCCACCCTGATAACCTGCGGCGTTCGGGCCAACCGGTGTGCCACTGGCATGAGAACCGTCATGGCATTCCTGACACATGAAAGGTGGGCGTGTCTTAAGCAATGGGGTGATATTGGAACCGTGTGGTGTATGGCAATTCGTGCAGTCTTCCACCGCAGGTTGATGCTCGAACAAGAATGGGCCGCGTTTTTCCGCATGGCAGGTAAAACAAGTTTCATTCACGGTGTTTTTCTTGAGCAATTTCGGACCGGCAGAGCCGTGCGGATTATGGCAATCTGAACAGGCAACTTTTCCGGCATCGATAGGATGAGTGGAAATCTTATGACTATCGGCACGTTGTTCTTTGTGGCAGGTGAAGCAAACTTCGGTTTGGGCTTTCTTGTCGCGCACCTTATCCACGGGTGTGTGCACCACATGGCAACTATTGCAAGCCAACTGGCTGTTCTGGTGCTGGCTGCCTTCCCAATTGGTGCGGCCCGCACCCTTGTGGCAGCTCAAACATTGACCCGCGCGAGTCTTGTCATCAGACATGGCGTAGACACCTTTTTTGAAAACGACATCGGGTGCCGGACGACCTTTTCCGGTTGTATCGCCCTTCAGATGATTTTCACTTTCACCATGACAAGTCTGGCAGTTCGGCGTGCGCGCATCACCCCGAACTCCGTGCTTGGTCTGATAAATAGACAGGACGGGTGCTTTTTCACTTTCATCGTGACAACGCGTGCAAAGTTCGTCGCGTTTAAGAGAGGCTTGTGCGGCTACGGATGCGTTTCCGCCGATTTCAGGAATATTGTTATCCGCCGCCAGCGCACTCGTCATCGCTCCTGTACCGATGACGATGCTGAGCAGCATTAAGATTTTTTTTAGGAGTTTCATAGTCCATCCCTTTATCAAAAATTGATTCCGCAACCGCATCGACCTTATTGCAAAC
>JBAVPP010000334.1:0-3723 GCA_049693175.1 Gallionella sp.
AGCCAGCATTTTTACTCAGATCGAAAGCACGGGCGTTCGATGTTCACTGGAAGGTTTTTTACGGGCAGCCGAATCCGGCAATCGTGCCGCATTGGGATTGTTCCTGACAGCAAAAGTAAACACGGAAATCCGCAATGAGCGCGGCTGGACGGCACTTATGCTGGCGGCATTTCACGGTCACGCCGAAGCTGTCGATCTGCTGCTTAGCCACGACGCAAATGTTTTCGCCAGCGATAACGGCGGCAACACGGCATTGCACTGGGCGGCTTTCAGCGGACAGGTGAATTGCGCGAGACTACTGGTTGAACATCATGCCGATGTGGATGCGCGCAGTGCTTTTGGCTGGACACCTTTACTGCAAGCGACTGCGCGCCGTCATTTGGAAATCGTGATGTTACTGATTAATTTCGGCGCGAATCTTGATGCCACAGAACAGGATGGCAACACGGCCCTGCATCAGGCGGCGGCTTCCGGTTATGCCGAAATCATCCGGCCATTGCTGGCACACCAGGCAGACACAAAATTAAAGAATTCGGAAGGCGACACGCCAGTCAAACTGGCAATCAAAAATGGTCACGAATTGGCAATCAAACTGCTGTTGTCCGCACCGCAAGCAGCCGCTTAGTTACCGGTATAGCGGATTACCGATTTCAAGTTTCTTGCCCATTTCCACCACTTTTTGCCAAGTCGCGTTATCGGCAATTGGTTTGAGTTCCAAGGCAATTTTTTCAAAACCCGCCGCATCGCCGCGCGTGTCAAAAATACCCAAAAGGTTTAAGTAAATCTCCGGGTTGGCGGCATTGATTTTCAGCGCGTCGCGCAACACTTCTTCGGCGAGTTTATCGTGACCGAAGCGCAAATAAATATCGGCTTCCTCCAATAAGTCATACTCTGGTGACACTGCCGGTGCTTGCACCTTTTGTTCTTTGTAGGCGGGTACTTTTACCGATTGTTCGCCGACCGCCAATGTCTTGGTCACCACGGCAGATTTGGGTGCTAAAGCAGCCGGCGGCTCTTCATTTTTGACTGCGGCTTCGGCAATTTTTTCCGCTTCATTCGTATGATTCAAATCGTCAAACAAATCGCCGGTAACCACTCCGGTTTGCAGCTTGCGTTTGCGATTCCAGATGAAACCAAATAATGCCAAGGCGATGATTGCCAAACCGGCCAATAACTCTTTCGCATAGACTTGGAATAAAGCCAACACACCATTCGTCGATTGCTTTTCTTGCGCAGAAACAGGGGCGGTGATTTTCACCTTGGGCGCGGGTACGACTGGAGAAACCACCGTGTTCATGCCCATCCCGCTTGCCGCCAGTCCATCCTGAACAGCATTGGCTGATAACACACCCGAACTTCCGATTGCGGAAGCGGCGGTCATACTCAACTTGATTTGCAATCCTTTGATCAATGTTTGCATCTCGGAAATTTGGGAATTCAATTCGCCCAATGTTTTTTGTTTTGCGATCAATTCTTCCTGAAGTGCATCGCTAGTTTCTCTCGCGCCCGGCACCGAACTTGGATCGGAGCTGGAAATAGACAAGGAAGTGGACAAGGATAACGATAATTTATTCGACAACGGATTGTCAGAATTCGACTCGGCGGGAAGGCGTGATTTATAGCTCGGCATACGCGCCGTTTTTGCGGCACGATGCGCCAGATTATTCGGCGGATGGGCATGATGCCTGGGCCGATGCACAGGCGCATCCGCTGGTAAATCTGCGACCGGGGCTGATATGCTATTTTCTGGTTTGTCGGATGCCGGTGTAGTGACAACCGCTTCCTGATTCGTCGCAATGACATCCTGATTGCCGAACAACTCCGGAGTCGGATCTATCAAAAAAGTAAACATCCTAATCACCTGCGCCTGCGGTGAGGAAGCCTCCAAGAGCAAGTTCAAATACGGGTCTTGAATGGGGCGAGAAGTCGTAATGATGACGGTAGGTTGCTTGCCGGTTTCATTGACAACATTGAACTTGAATTTGATGTCATACGGGTAAGCATAGCCGTTCTTTTTGTATTCTTCCGGGCTAGCCAAACGTATTTTCAGACTGGTCTCATAATTTTTTTCGGTCTCAAGCAACACAACTTGCGCTTTAAGCGGTTCGCCCAAATAGCTGTTGACCTGAATCTCACCAAAGCCCAATGCAAAACTCTGCTGGGCAACACAAAAAACCATGGGAATTAACCATAGCTTTTTAGTACTGATAGCTTGAGTGTTTAACAACTCTCCCATTTATCACCAACTGTATTTTTTGTTATTAGCGCGACCGTATAACCCTGACACAGCCTGACGCGCGCATTGTAACCGAACATTTATGACATGGCATGCTATATCGCATATACGTTTGTTGAAAGATAACGGTCGCCCCGGTCGCAAACAATAAATGCAATCACCGCATTTTCCACTTGCTGTGAAATACGCAATGCCACACTCAACGCGCCACCAGACGACACACCGCAAAATATGCCTTCCTCGCAAGCCAAGCGGCGCGTCATATTTTCGGCATCGTGCTGACTCACATATTCCAATTTATCGACATTTTTTCCGTTGTAAATTTTGGGCAAATATTCCTCCGACCATTTGCGTATGCCCGCAATTTGCGCGCCCTCTTCCGGCTGCACACCGATGATTTGAATCGCGGTGTTTTGCTCTTTGAAAAAACGCGAGCAGCCCATAATCGTGCCTGTTGTACCCATGCTACTGATGAAATGTGTGAGCTTGCCGTGCGTGTCGCGCCAGATTTCCGGCGCGGTACTTTCGTAATGCGCGAGCGGATTATCGGGATTGGAAAACTGATCAAGTATGATGCCCACACCCGTATCGCGCATTTGCTCGGCGGTGTCGCGCGCCAATTCCATACTGCCTTCTTTTGCCGTCAAAATCAGTTGCGCACCGAAGGCACGCATGGTCTGTTTGCGCTCCTCACTTTGATTTTCCGGCATCACCAAAACCATCTTATAACCGCGCATCGCCGCCGCCATCGCCAGCGCGATTCCGGTGTTGCCCGAAGTCGCCTCGATGAGCGTATCGCCCGGCTTAATTTCGCCGCGCTGCTCCGCGCGAGCTATCATAGACAACGCCGGCCTGTCCTTCACCGACCCCGCAGGATTATTGCCTTCCAGCTTGGCGAGCAAGACATTGCTGGTGTTGCCCGGTATGCGCTGGAGTCGCACCAACGGCGTATTGCCGACAAAATTTTCTATAGAGGGATACATCGACTTGCCTTAATAATTATTCAATACACAGATGGAAACTGCGCAAATTTTTACTGTGACTCTTAACACACAGCTCTACTAAACTGGCACGAAGCTCGGCAATTGGGAAGCTTTCAAATCGAATAATGATGCCGTTGCCCGACATCCCATGCGCCGATTCTTTGAACCAATTAAGCAATCGGCAAAATCAGCACTTGCCTCTTTCCAAATAAATAGTGCCTCTTCTGTGGCTGGCTCATCTTCAAATTGAATATCTGCCGAATCTAGCAATCCTGAAAAGGCTGCGATAATTTGGCTTTTGTGGATGGCATACCGGCTGCGTAGCACCCATTCCGTTTCCATCAACACGAGCTGGTTCACGAAAACACGGCGACCCGCAGCAACTTCACGCCTAATCAGCCGACGCGCTTTTTCATACTGGACTTCATCATCCCTGACCAAAAAACGAACCAGCACGTTAGTGTCTATCCCAAGCATTAGCGCGACAACTGTTCAACCGTAAGC
>JBAVPP010000335.1:0-2187 GCA_049693175.1 Gallionella sp.
TCCAATCAGGCTGTTCTGCCCAAAGGCGCGTATTTCCTGCGTTTGCGCCTGATAGACGCGGCGAATAATGTAGGCGCATGGTGTATGCCCGTCGCTTTTAGCATCGAATAGTTAAGTCTAATTTTTACGCAACCCCCGACCATCAGAATAGGTGGCGGGGGTTTTTTGTGTATGCCCGCTCGTGATAGAATCCGCGCCTTTCACGTTTTCAATACTCTAGGAATCTTCACCATGTTCTCCAGCAAAAATACTATCGCGCATACCGACCCGGAACTGTGGGCTGCCATTGAAAATGAAAACCGTCGTCAGGAAGATCACATCGAACTGATCGCTTCGGAAAATTACACCAGCCCCGCCGTGATGGAAGCGCAAGGCAGCAAGCTGACCAACAAATATGCGGAAGGGTATCCCGCCAAACGTTATTACGGCGGCTGCGAATTTGTGGACGTGGCGGAGCAGTTGGCGATTGATAGAGCCAAGGCTTTGTTTGGCGCGGAATACGCCAACGTGCAACCGCATTCCGGTTCGCAAGCGAATCAAGCCGTGTATGTGTCGGTGTTGAAACCCGGCGATACGATTTTGGGTATGTCCTTAGCACATGGCGGTCACTTAACGCACGGCGCGTCGGTGAATATCAGCGGCAAGTTGTACAACGCCATTCAATACGGCTTGAACGACAAAGAAGAAATCGACTACGAGCAAGTGCAGAAATTAGCCAACGAACACAAACCCAAGATGATCGTCGCGGGCGCATCGGCTTACGCACTGGTCATAGACTGGAAGCGTTTTCGCGCGATTGCCGACAGCGTGGGCGCGTATTTGTTTGTCGATATGGCGCACTATGCCGGATTGATTGCGGCGGGCGTTTATCCATCGCCTGTGGGCATTGCCGACTTTGTGACGACCACCACGCACAAGACTTTGCGCGGTCCGCGCGGCGGGTTGATTTTGGCAAAAGCGGAACATGAAAAAGCCTTGAACTCGGCGATATTTCCGCAACTGCAAGGCGGCCCGCTGATGCACGTGATCGCGGCAAAAGCGGTGGCATTCAAAGAAGCGGCGAGCAAAGAATTTAAGGTTTACCAAAAACAAGTGGTGGACAACGCCCGTGTGATGACTAAAGTGTTGACCGAGCGCGGTGTGCGCATTGTGTCGGGACGCACCGACAGCCATGTGTTCTTGGTCGATTTACAGGCGAAGAATCTCACTGGTAAAGATGCCGAAGCCGCACTTGGTCGCGCGCACATTACCGTGAATAAAAATGCCATTCCCAACGATCCGCAAAAACCGTTCGTCACATCCGGTATACGCATAGGCACACCGGCGATGACTACGCGCGGTTTCAAAGAAAGCGAAGCGGAAAAACTGGCCAACTTAATCGCCGATATTTTGGACGCGCCTAACGATGCGGCTGTGACTGCGCGTGTGGTTGCGGAAGTCAAAAAATTGACCAGCGCGTTTCCGGTTTATGGCTAAGAGCTAGGAATTGGGATTTAGGATTTTGGATTTAGGGCAAACCCTTACACCTCCAAATCCTAGTCCCCAAATCCCCAATCCCCAATGAAATGTCCCTTCTGTAAAGGTCACGAAACGCAAGTCGTGGATACCCGCGAAAGCGAGGAGGGCGACAGCATACGTCGCCGCCGTCGCTGTGTGTCGTGCGAAAAACGCTTCACCACTTACGAGACGGTGGAGTTGCGTATGCCGCAAGTGGTCAAGCAAAACGGTATGCGCAGCGAGTTTGACACGCAAAAATTGCGCACCAGTTTCACGCGCGCTTTGCATAAACGTCCAGTGTCCACCGAGTTGGTGGATGCGGCGATACACCATGTCACGCAAAAAATCTTCGCGCTGGGCGAACGTGAAATCGGCTCTCGTCAAGTCGGCGAAATGGTGATGAAAGAATTGTTGAAGCTGGACAAAGTTGCCTATATCCGTTTCGCTTCCGTGTATAAAAGTTTTCAGGATGTCGGTGATTTCGCCGATGCCGTGCAAGCGGTCAGTGGGCCGCCCGCGCGCCGCGCGACGGATACCCGCAAAAAGCACTGATGTTTTCCGCCGCCGACAGCGAATACATGGCACTCGCTTTGCGTTTGGCGGAGCAAGGTTTGCATACCACTAGCCCCAATCCGCGCGTCGGTTGCGTGTTGGTGCGCGATGGAAAAATTGTCGCAACAGCTTGGCATG
>JBAVPP010000336.1:0-2313 GCA_049693175.1 Gallionella sp.
GTGTGGTACTCATCACCACCTCTAATTACGCGCCGAACGGCTTGTACCCGCACGGCTTACAGCGGCAGAATTTTTTGCCTGCCATCGCCATGCTGGAGCGAGAATTGAAGGTTTTGAATCTGGGCAATGGCGACGATTATCGCTTGCAAGCTGGCGCAAACGAACCGCGTTATATCGTTCCTGCCGATACCAATAGCGACACGAAAATGCACGAAATGTTCGCGCGTTTTAGCACAGAAAATTCGGCGAGCGACTATCCTATTCCCGCGAAAAAAATCGCGTCTAATGCCATCTGGTTCGACTTCAAAACGCTATGCGATAACGCGCACGGACAATCGGACTATCTTGCCATCGCGCATCGCTATGGCACGGTATTCTTATCCGGCATTCCCAAACTTTCCGCCGAGCAATCCGCCGCCGCACGCCGTTTCACTTGGCTGATCGACGTGCTATACGACCACCATGTGCAACTCGTTGCCTCCGCCAAAACTGCACCGGAAAATATTTACACCAGCGGCACAGGCGCGGAAGAATTTCACCGCACCGTCAGTCGTTTGATTGAAATGCAATCCAAACGCTATATGCAACTGACGCACCGCACGCAAAATATCACGCTCTAATCGGGCTATTTTCTTTTGAAAATTTTTGCGACTTTCGCATCCAGCGCGTCACGGAATTTTCGATAAGAGCGATACGCATCCGTATCGTGGATGTAATTTTTCACGCCGTCTTTCCACGCGATAAATTTGTTAAAAACATAAGCAAACCAGCCTATGGTCATCAGTTTATTTTTCGTCAATGCGAGCAGGCGTGCAGCTAAAAATGTGCCCACCACTTTTGCCAAAACGAACACGAACAAGCCGTTTATCGTGTGACCATGCGCAAGCAACCACAAGCCGACAAACTTGAACGGCAACATCAATAAAACTGGAATTAAAAATAGTGTCAAACACACTGCCGGACTGCGCGCGGCGATAAAGTTTTCGAGTTTTTTGATCAGGCCGAAACGCGAAAAAAATCCCGACACTGCCTCGAATATCGACCAAAACGCTTCTTCCAGTACGATTACCACGAACATCAAAAACGTGAACAAATATTTTAACAAAGCCTAACCTTTCTCAAGCGCGACATACGCCCCGTTGTTGCGGGCATTGTAAGACAGGTTAGTGCTTAAAAAGTTTGGATTGCAGCTAGATTTTATTTTGTGCGGCGTATCCGCTAGGCGGATGCCATGCCGTCTAACAGATTGATTTGTTCGATACGACAGCACGCTGATGAAGTTCGCGGTAGCATGCCGTGTTTTGCACATAGCTGAAAAACGCAAGCAACGCTATACGCGCTTAAAAACGGCTTGAAATAGCGAGGCTGCGCACTTTCGCTGTAATCAAAAAAATAGGGAAGGTTCTTTGCTTGCCATCCACTTCTTTACTTATGATCGTCGCTGTTGTGTCGCAGACCTCACAATAGCCAGCCTCAAGCAGTAATTGCTTCAATTTTGCGCGGTCAAATCCCAAGTGATGCACGCCGGTGTTGTCGCCATGAAATGCACCGTCTTCCGTATCGAGGTCGGCAAAACATACTTGACCATTTGGTCGCAACAAACCTAGCCATTCTTTGAATAATTCGGCAGTGTCCGGTATATGGTGCAGCACCATACTGCTGACGATGAGGTCGTACTGACCTGACACATGCTGGCCTTTTTCAAAGTCCACGTGTTGGGTCAGCACATTTCCCAAGTCTTGCTCGGCGATCTTATTCTTCAGCATGGCTAACATGCCGGGGGAGTTATCGACACCTGTAATTGATTTGACCAGAGGCTGCAACTTCAAGGTCAGCAATCCCGTGCCGCAGCCAAAATCAATTACCGTCGTATCTTTTGTGAGCGGGATGGCGGCGATAATCGCGGCACCCACATCACTCGCAAGTCTTACTCTGCCCGGATTGGAATCCCATTGCGCGGCTTCTTTATCAAAATCTTTGCGGTTTTCTGCGGTCACGTTTTGCTCACTTTCATTTATCAACTTTTTATGTTTATCAGCCGGACAGACCGCCTAATAAATTGGCTGGAACAGCTTCATGGATGCGTTTGGGCGTGGCGAGATTTAAGCCTTGCATGATGTTGACAAATTCGGCGCGGGTCTTTCCCGCGATGCGTGTGTTCAATAGTTTTTCTTCACCGATGCAACTCACGCGTCTACCTTTGTAATCGTGTCCCGGATAAAGCAAAGTTTCATCGGGCAGCACAAATAATTTTTCCGTGATGCTGTCAAACATTTGCTCGGCATCACCACTTTGAAAATCGGTGCGCCCACA
>JBAVPP010000337.1:0-1625 GCA_049693175.1 Gallionella sp.
GCACAGCATAGAAGAAATCGCGCAAGTCGCCAGCGTGGTGGATGTGTTGCAAACGCCTGCGTTCCTGTGTCGCCAAACGGATTTTATTCATGCGGTCGCAAAATGTGGCAAGCCGGTGAATATCAAAAAGGGACAATTTTTGTCGCCGTGGGATATGAAGAACGTGGTCGATAAAGCGCGTGAAGCCAGCGGTGCGGACAACATCATGGTATGTGAACGCGGCGCGTCGTTTGGCTATAACAATCTGGTGTCGGATATGCGTTCGCTGGCAGTGATGCGCAACACGGCTTGCCCGGTGGTGTTCGACGCGACGCACTCGGTGCAACTGCCCGGCGGTCAAGGTTTGGTGTCCGGTGGGCAACGCGAATTCGTGCCGGTATTAGCACGTGCGGCAGTGGCAGCGGGTGTTGCGGGTGTGTTTATGGAAACGCATCCGAATCCCTCGCAAGCCATGTCGGACGGCCCGAATGCGTTTCCGCTGGGGCACATGAAAGCGATGTTGCAAACGCTGCAAGCGATAGATGCGATGGTGAAGGCGCAAGGTTTGATAGAAGAAAATATTGATTTGAAAAACGTGTAAAAATTCAAATTTCGTCGCGATGCGTTGTTGCTCACAAAAAATTACTCCTCACATATTCGCTATATGCGTCGTCGTAATTTTTTGTTCGCGCCTAGCCTAGCTTAGAAATTTTAATTTTCGAGAGTTGGTTGATTTTAGATAGTAGTCATTAAGCAAAGAGAAGAAGGAAAAAGTATGAGTGCAATTGTTGATGTAATCGCCCGTGAAATTTTGGATTCGCGTGGCAACCCGACGGTGGAAGCGGACGTGTTGTTGGAATCTGGCGTGATGGGCCGCGCGGCCGTGCCTTCCGGTGCTTCGACTGGAACAAAAGAAGCGATGGAATTGCGCGATGGTGACAAACAGCGTTACCTCGGCAAAGGCGTGTTGAAAGCGGTGGAATATGTGAACACCGAAATCGCCGAAGCCATCATCGGCTTGGATGCTTCTGAGCAAGCGTTTATCGATCAAACCATGATTGAATTGGATGGTACAGAAAATAAATCGCGCTTGGGCGCGAACGCCATTTTGGCGGTGTCGATTGCGGTTGCTAAAGCGGCGGCGGAAGAGTCTGGTTTGCCCTTGTATCGCTATTTCGGCGGCGCGGCGCGCATGGACATGCCTGTGCCTATGATGAATGTTATCAACGGCGGCGCACACGCAACCGGCGGCGGCGATATGCAAGAATTTATGATCGTGCCAGTCGGCGCGCCGACTTTCCGTGAAGCCTTGCGTTATGGCGCGGAAGTTTTTCACGCGCTGAAAAATGTTTTGCATCACAAAGGTTTTGCGACAACAGTTGGCGATGAAGGCGGTTTCGCACCGGCACTCGGCTCGAACGAAGGCGCGTTGAAAGTCATCGTCGAAGCGATTGAAGCAGCAGGTTATGTGCCCGGCAAAGATATTGCGATTGCGATGGATCCTGCTTCGTCAGAATTTTACAAAGATGGTCAGTATCATTTGAAGGCGGATGGCTTGGTGCTGAACTCGCAGCAAATGGTAGATATGTATGCGACTTGGGTGGACAAATATCCTATCGTTTCCATCGAAGACGGCATGAGCGAAC
>JBAVPP010000338.1:0-4578 GCA_049693175.1 Gallionella sp.
ACGCCTCGACCGCCGCGAACGGATTCAATGTCGCGGCACTCAGCACCTTGAATGCAACGGCGGGAACAACTAACAACTTGGGCAGCACCTACACACTGGCAGGCACATTAGTTGGACCGATGAACAATGCTGGCACGCTCAATCAAACCGGCACACTCACAGGCGCGCTGACGAACAGCGGCACAGCGAATGTAGGTGGCACGACCACCGGTAACGTCACCAACACGGGCGCATTGACCCTCAACACCGCCACCGTGAATGGCACGTTGGCGAACAACGGCACTGTAAATGTCGCAGGTGTTGCGACGGTGAGCGGGTTGGTCAGCAACAATGCTGCCGGAATATTGAATGTGTCTGGAGGTGCATCACCCACTCTGAACGCTACAACAGGACTGAACAATGGCGGTGTGATCAATATGGGAAATCCAATTGTCGCGACTGGTACAAGTTCGTTGAATGTGAATGGAGTGTTGAATAATACAAAAAACATTAACAGCATAGGAAATATGGGGGGGAGAATCCTGACGGCGAGCGTGCTGAACAATACAGGTTTGATTACGATTACTTATCCAATGACAGTGAATGGCGTGAATTATCCTGCGGGTATCGTTTTGCCATTCCCACTTTCAGTTAGTGCCGCTCCGCCGCCAACAGTGCCTAATGTTGTTCTGCCACCGCCTGTGACTGCAAGTAATGTTCAACTATTGCCTGAGTTGTTGAACACTGTGATGACATTGAATAATGGGACGGATAGTTCTACATCAAATACGGTAGGACAAAATAATAAAAGATTGCCAGCTACGGTCGTTGCGGTGAACGGAGGGGCTGTGCCAGAAAACTCCCCAGTTGAAATGTTGCCAGTGTGCCATTAAGCAAGACGATAGGGAGTTGTGATGAAATACAGGCTGCTGTCCGTATCATTGCTGGGTTTCATGCTTGGTGTTTTGTCTGGCTATGCGGGCGCGGAATCTGCAGATGTGAGTAGTGTTGCAGCCATTAAACCAGATGCGGTATCCGAGTTGCACTTTTCGATTAAGCAATATGAAATCGAAGGCGCGACACTGTTGAGTGTCGTTGAACTTTCAGAAGTGCTTGCGCCCTATGTGGGAGAGGGCAAACAATTTTTGGATGTCCAATCAGCTTTGCAAGCGGTGGAAAAAGCCTACGCGCAAAAAGGATACACAGCGGTACACGTTGTGTTGCCTGAGCAACAGTTGGAGCAGGGGACAGTGCGTTTGCGTGTCATCGAAAGCCGCTTTGCCGAGGTGAATGTCAAAGACAACCGGTATGTGAGTGCGGAGAATGTTTTGCATGCTCTGCCTTCCGTACGTACCGGAAATGCACCGAGTTCAAAACAGATTGCCCGTGAATTGAATCTGGCAAATGAGAATCCCGCGCGGCAATTAAATGTGGTGCTCAAAGGTAACGATCAAGAGGGAAAAGTCGATGCTAATGTGGTGGTTACCGACACCAAACCGTCGAGTTGGAATATGACCTTGGATAATACAGGCACACCGGAAACTGGGCGCACTCGCGCGGCTCTTTCATATCGTTATGCGAACATGTTTGATACGGATCAGGTCGCCAATCTTCAATACGTCACGTCGCCGGAATTTTCGAAACGCGTTGAAGTCGTCGGTGGCGGTTATAAGATTCCTCTGTATGAATCTGGAAATAGCTTGGAGTTTTTCGCGGGTTATTCGAACGTTAATTCTGTGGTTGGCGGGTTATCTAACTTCACGGGAGGCGGTAGGTTGTTGAGCTCGCGTTATAACGTATCAATGGAGCCGATAGGAGGCTTGCAACACAGTCTGTTCTTTGGGGTGGATTGGCGCGACTTCAAACGTATCGAGTTGACGACGCAAACACCCACGGTCATGTACAACGAAATTGTTGTGACCCCGCTCAGTATAGGTTATGCCGCACAGGGTAAATTCGATAGAAGAGATTTTGCAGTTAACCTCTCATTAGAAGGCAATATACCCAGTATGAGTAAAGGCGGGAGTGCCGATTTTGCCGCGTACGACAAGTTAAATCTGACACAACCCAATGCGGCATTCAAGGTATTGCGGTATTCGGGAAACTACGCTCAAGTGTTTGGCGAGGGTTGGCAATTTCGCACCGCATTGGCCGGTCAATGGAGTCCTGATGTCTTGGTGCAAGGCGAACAGATTCGCTTGGGCGGTGCCGCCGCAGTACGCGGCTTCACGGAAGGTAGCGAGAGCGGTGAGTCGGGCACGCGAGGCACGATTGAAGGCTACACACCCGATTATGGAATCGGTGATTTGAAGTATCGCGGTCTGATGTTTTTCGATGCCGGGGTCGTCAAGCCAGCGCAACTTAAAGGGTACTCGATTAGCAGTGCCGGCTTGGGTGTTCGTGCGAATTTCACCGAGCAAGTTTCATTGTATATAGATGTCGCGAGCATATTGAATTCAGGCGCAGATACTGTTCAACGTAGAGGAGATCGGCGTGTAGATGCGGGACTTAGTGCGAACTTTTGATGAGTCTCATAATAGTCATCTGGATGCATCATGGCACAACTAGGTTGTGAGAGGCGAGCGGTATGAAACTATTTAAAACTATCTTATTCATCTTGTTGCTCACGGGCTTGTCCGTTGGGTACGCGGAAGTGTCAGTGGCGGGTAAAGTTGCGCACGTGAAAGGGACGCTGGTCGCGCAACGGGTTGATGGCACAGTCAATGTACTCGCAGAAAAATCTGAAGTGCTGGCAGGAGATATGCTGATCACGGCTAAAGATAGCTATGCGGAGATTATTATGAACGATGGTGCGCAGCTTACTTTGCGACCCCATTCAAATTTGCGCGTAGAGGCTTTTCATTTTGATCAAGTTTCGCCGCAGTCGGACAATATGGCGTTGAGATTATTGAAGGGCGGGTTTCGCACGTTGAGTGGTTTGATTGGAAAACGTGGCAACACCGGAGACTTTAAGTTGCAAGCCGCCACAGCGAATATAGGAATACGAGGCACAGATTTTTCGACACGTTTGTGTGGCACACAGAATTGCCAGGATGAGGGGGATGCGAATAAAGCGCAAGGTAAAAGTCGCACGCTGGAGTCATCTGTGGTGGGGCGTGTGATGCTGGTTCAAGGGCAGTTCTCAGCCAAACAGGAGGATGGAAAATCCAGAGCCTTGACACAAGGTGCACCGGTGTATGAGGGTGATGTTCTGATAACGGGGGCGAGCTCAAATGGTTTGGTGGGTTTTCGTGACGAGAGTCGTATTAGCCTGCAAGCCAACACGCAGTTTTTGGTTGAGAAATTCAAATACGATAAAGGCAAAGGCGAGGAAAACTCGGCTTTAAGATTATTGAAAGGCGGAGTGCGAGTATTTTCGGGATGGATAGGTCGCGTTGTGCACGAGAACTTCCAGTTCCGAGTCGCCACCGCGACCATAGGCATACGCGGCACAGGATTTGATGCATGGTGCAACGGACCGTGTGCGAGTGACGATCAGCATCCGGGGGGAAGTCCAGAGCTGCCTCTGGAAGGCGCGGGTGTGTATGTGTGGGCGGGTGAAGTGGCGTTGATGACGGGTTGCGACCAAGCGGCCACTTGCGCGACGCAAATCGTGGGATTGCAACAAAGCGCAATTATTTCTCGCGACACGGGCAAACCGATGCCGCTTCCCGTTGTACCTCAAAATATAATCGATAATCCTGCGCCGCGCCCCGACGTTTTACCTATTGATTTGCACGAGATGTTCGGCTCTGAATTCTCCGGGAATCCGGGTGTATATCTGACGGTGCATAGTGGTGAAGTTTCTATGACTCAAGATGGCAGAGTGCTGATTTTGAATCAAGGTGAAACAGGCTATGGTGGCGCGGAAGGATTGTTGCGATTAAACCTCACGCCAGGGTTTATGGGTGACGATATGAACGTTAATTTCAATGGCATTGGCAACAACATGAACAATGGCGGCTGCATGATTCATTAACGCCTTGAGTGGGTCGTGAACAAAATGCCGCAGAGCCTGAGTATGTGCCGATAGCTTATTTTACTATCCGCATGGACAGGTCAAGCGCGGCGACATCTTTGGTCAGTGTGCCGATGGAAATTCTATCCACGCCAGTCAGCGCGACTTCGCGCAGCGTGGCTAAGGTGATGCCGCCAGAGGCTTCCAGTTCCGCGCGTTTTGCGTTTTGTGCCACTGCTGCCGCTAAGGTTTCCAGATTAAAGTTATCCAGCAAAATAAGTTTCGCACCAGCTTGCAAGGCTTCTTCCAGTTGCTCCAAATTTTCCACTTCGATTTGTACGCTCACACCCGGTTTCGCTAGTAGGAATGCGTGTTCCAAGACCGCCGCGATGCCGCCCGCTGCCGCGATGTGATTCTCTTTGATGAGTATGCCGTCGAATAGTCCGACGCGCTGATTAAAGCCACCGCCGACACGCACCGCGTATTTTTGCGCCTCACGCAGCCCCGGCAGCGTCTTGCGCGTGTCCATGATTTTCACTGGTAATCCGGCTACCGCATCAACATACACACGCGTTTTGGTTGCAGTCGCCGATAGCGTCTGCAACAGGTTCAGCGCGCTGCGCTCGGCGGTCAGCAAGGCA